>JBCDDR010000001.1:0-38463 GCA_039180205.1 Pseudomonadota bacterium
AAGCGAGTGGTTCTTTGGGCTGAAACAGATGCAGGCAGATAAGCTGAAACGGGATGCATCTGTTTCAGCCGAACCACTGCGGGTGGACGCCGATCGATTTTCAAGAGACCCGACCTCAGGCGCAATCAACGCGCCAGAATATCAGGCTTGTTTGCGCTTCCGCACCAGACCAAGTCCGGCAAGGCCAATCCCGAAGAGACCCACCATACCAGGCGCTGGTACAGCGGTTGGATCAACCGCGACGAGCTCTGCCGTCACATCGAAGATGATGTTCGCGCCAGCGATCGTTTCCTGCGGAATGTCGAGCCCCAGAAACCCTTCCAGGAAGACAACCGGATCAGGGATCACGCCGCCAATCACACCCGGACCACCGCCGAATTCGCCCAAATCAAAGTCACCCTGGACGAAGAAGCCGAGTTCGGGATCAAAAAGCTCCAGGGGAAGCGATTCAAGAAGAACAATACCAGCCGCGGTCAACTCTTCAGCGGTATCAAAAGGGCCGCCCAAAAGTGTGATAAGCGGCGCAGGGAGAAGACCCTGAATGTCATCATCCAAAATATCGTTCAGCGAAGTCATTCCCAATTCGAAGGTCTCAGTGAAAGCGAAGTCAATCGGATCGACTTCCACGTCATCGGAAATCGTAATGGCCGCCGTCACATCGAGAACCACCGAAAAATCGAGTTCCGCGGTTGGATCGGGAAGATCCAGCGTCAGGTCGTTGACAAAAACACCGCCGGTTGCGGAAAATGTATTCCCCGCGATGAACCCAACGTCGATCTCGCCCGTGGGCGTGAACCCGCTGAGAAGCAGGTTGGTAATTGGCACCGTTTCCGGGGTGATCGAAAGATCGCCAGACGTTGAGTAATCTGCGCCACCGATCAGGTTGATTGACGATGTGAATGCAGTGCTCGCACTGGCGACATCACCCATCGACAGTGCCGCAATCGTTCCGGCGACAGCGGAAACTTTCAAAAATTTGCTCATCGAATGCTCCTCCATTCTCATTGAAACCGGTCGCGTTCCAGGCAGGCCAGTTTTTCAGATGCAAACAAACCGCGTTCAACTTCGGGTGTGGCTTATCGGCCAAAACGTGAAGTTGATCTGATCCAAAGAGCCTGTTTTCCAGGAACCGGCCCATTGTTTGTGAAAACTAAGCATAATTCATGCCAAACACACCGTTAACTTTATAAGCTGCTGCAAATTCGCGTTTTCACGGGAAAAGTCGTTGTCGGCGCATGGTCTGGATCTTAAAAATGTGTAAAGATTTTCGACATTTTCAGCCGTATTGTCGGTACGTTGCCGTAAGGAATTCGGTCCCGATATCAGCTCATTGACCCATTCGATTTGAGGCGGTCGGAGGATCACCTTTCCTTGACATCGGCGCCGTGCAGCTTGCGGCACATTCCTCCCCCATGATATTCCGGAAAAAAAGACTACCTATCGAGCTTAAGCCTTTGGGGAAGGACTGAAATGATGAGCTATACGGCACCCGTGTCCGATATTCGCTTTACTCTCGAAACAATCTGCAAACTTGATGATCTGGCGGAGCGTCCCGCATTTTCCGACTTGAGCAGCGACCTTGTCGACGCGATCCTCGAAGAAGCCGGCAAGTTGGCGAGTGGCGCACTCGCGCCCTTAAATTGGCCGGGCGATCAGGCGGGGTCTGTGCGCCAATCCGATGGATCGGTAAAAACGCCCGAAGGCTTTCCGGAAGCTTATAAGCAATTCGTGGAAGGCGGTTGGAATTGTCTTTCGGGGTCTACCGAATATGGTGGTCAAGGCCTGCCTTACATCATGCAAACCGCTGTCATGGATATGATGACATCGGCAAACATGGCGTTTTCGCTGTGCCCGCTGCTTTCACAAGGGGCGATTGAGGCGTTGACAGCACACGGTACAGAAGACCTGCGGCAGACCTATCTTGAGAAGCTGATTTCAGGAGAGTGGACAGGCACAATGAACCTGACCGAACCGCAGGCAGGCTCTGACGTGGGCGCGCTGCGCACCAAGGCGGTTCCCCAGGACAACGGCACCTATCTTATCAGCGGGCAGAAGATTTTCATTACCTGGGGTGAGCATGATTGCGCCGAGAATATTGTTCATTTGGTCCTGGCACGCCTTCCTGGTGCGCCCGAGGGTACGCGTGGCATTTCGCTCTTCCTGGTTCCCAAATATCTGGTCAACGATGATGGATCGCTTGGCGAGCGCAACGATTTAAGATGTGTTTCGGTTGAACATAAACTCGGGATCCACGCCTCACCGACCTGCACAATGTCCTATGGCGATGAAGGCAAATGTGTCGGTTATCTGATCGGTGAAGAAAACCGCGGCATGGCCTGCATGTTCACCATGATGAACAATGCGCGGATCGGTGTGGGTCTCCAAGGGGTTGCGATTTCGGAACGTGCCTATCAGCATGCGCTTCATTTTGCGCGGGAACGTGTCCAGTCCCCCGTGTTTGGTAGCTCCGATCGTTCAGCGAAACGGATTATCGACCATGCCGACGTTCGCCGAATGCTGCTGAAAATGAAGTCATTGGCGGAAGCCTGCCGCGCCATCGTCTATCGCACGGCAGTCGCGGTTGATCGCGCCCACCAAGGTCATGACGACGAACGGGCGCGCGAAAAGGGTATTGCCGAGCTTTTAACGCCCATTGCCAAAGCGCTTTCAACCGATGTCGGGGTTGAGGTTTCATCGCTTGGTATTCAGGTGTTTGGCGGCATGGGATATGTCGAAGAGACCGGAGCCGCGCAGCATTTTCGCGATTCACGGATCGCACCGATTTACGAGGGAACGAACGGCATTCAGGCGATCGATCTGGTTGGGCGAAAACTCAACATGGCAGGCGGTGCGGTATGGAAAGACTGGGTCCAGGAAATGCGCCAGTTTTGTGCGCAATTGCCTGGTGATGGCGAGTTGGGCGCGATCAAGCCCTACCTTGAAGATGCGATTGAGGCGACACAAACGGCAGCCGTTTGGATGCAAGGCAATGCCGATGATGGGCTTAACGACACCGCTGCCGGTGCAACACCGTTTTTGCGCATGTTCGGGCTCACAACGGGTGGGTATTTGCTAACCAAACAAGCACAACACGCAGCGTCACTTTTGGAAGATCGGCCTTCGAATAAGTCGTTTTTGGAGGCAAAGATTACGACCGCACGGTTTTTCGCGGAACAGATCCTGCCGCACGCGACAGCCGCACTTGGCCCGGTCACGCGCGGCGCGGAGCTGCTTTACGCGCTCGACGAGAGCCAATTCGCCGCCTAGCCTGTGAGCGATCAAAGCTAACGTTGACGTAAACGTAAATTTGCGCCTATAGCAGATGTCATTGAGGTGAACCAGGCAACCAGAGCCCTGCCTTTGGTATCCAGGCACCGAATGTTTTCGATCCGGAATTGTGGAGCTTCACGTGGCCAGCGATGTTTCAATGACGGATGACGACGCTGCAGATGGCAGCAAAGCCTCACCAGTTGACGGATCGCTCCGATACCCGTTTGCCGATCAGACACCCGACAGTGGTGCGCTCATTCCGGTTGCAGATGGTGTTTATTGGCTTCGTATGCCGCTGCCTTTCTCGCTTGATCACATCAATCTCTGGCTTCTCGATGATGGTGATGATGCGGTCACAATTGTGGATACCGGGCTTAATACCTCGGTGTGTCGCAAAGTCTGGGATACGGTTTTCGAAACCCATATCGGTGGGCGGCAAGTCAGCCGCATCATCGTCACCCACTTTCACCCCGATCACCTGGGTCTTGCCGGCTGGCTCTGCGAACGTACGGGCGCCCCTCTCTATATGACGCAGGCCGAGTATCTGATGGGACGCCTACTGACCGTTGAAACCCATGAGAAAACCCCCGACGAAGTTGTCGCCTTCTATAAGGCGGCGGGGCATTCAGACGAGTGGCTCGATATCCTGAAGGGGCGCGGGTACGGTGGCTTCAAGAAGGTGGTCAGTCGCGTCCCAACTCAGTATCACAAGATCCGCCATGGATCGGTTTTGCAAATCGGTGCGCGTCGCTGGCGGGTCCACATTGGACGCGGGCACGCGCCAGAGCATGCATGCCTTGTTGATAACAATGGGAGTCTGCTGATTTCAGGCGATCAGGTCTTGCCCCGCATCACATCGAACGTGAGTGTTTTCCCAGGGGAACCCGAAGCAGATCCACTTGATGACTGGATGAAGAGTCTTGATGAGTTGAAGTCGATTGACCGGTCGGTCCTCGTACTGCCAAGCCACAACGAGCCGTTTTTTGGCTTGCACGATCGTTTAGACGGCTTGAAAGCAAGTCATCATGATAAACTCGACCGGCTCCTACAATCGCTCGGCGAGCCCCGGACGGCGGTTGACTGTTTCGATGTACTTTTCCGACGCAAGATTACAGTTGATGACATGATGATGGCGACCGGTGAGGCGCTTGCGCATCTGCACTATCTCGTCCGGAGGGGCACGATAGAGCGATTTGAGCGCGACAACGTTGTTCACTCCCAAAATCGGGACGCTGTTGCGCACAAACCCGCTGCATAACAAGGCGCGGGTCTTCGAGCTGCCCTCAAGCCTGCGCCCATCGAGGGCGCGGGCCCAGGCACCACAATGAAACAAGTTGAAACACGCAAATGACAGAAAATCCTGTGACCGAGACACCCAAATCGAAGCCCGAAACCAGCCTTCATGCGAATGGCGCGAATGCGTATCCGCGCCCATGGCTCGACCATTACCCCGACGGCATTGATTGGCATCAGCCGCTTAGCCCGCAACCGCTTTTCAAATTCCTGGAAGACACGGCAGCAGAGTTCCCCAACGCGCCATATCTCAATTTTTATGGTAAGCGGTGGACCTACGCGGACATCCAAAGCAGGGTCGATCGGGCCGCGCGAAAATTTCAGGATATGGGCGTGGGCCCTGGCGTTCATGTGGGGCTATTGCTCCCCAACTGCCCGCAATATGTTGTCGCCTTTTTCGCCGTTTTGAAAATCGGCGGTACGATCGTGAATTTCTCCCCGCTGTATTCCGTCCCTGAGATTCGGGCCCAGGTTGAAGACAGCCAGACAGATATCCTTGTCACGCTTAATGTCGCCCAGTTGTTTGATGGCGCCTATGAGGTGCTGAACAGCTCACGGCTCAAAACACTTATCGTCGGATCGCTGAGCGAGGTCCTACCGTTTCCCAAGGGCCAGCTTTACAAGCTCTTCAAGAAGGCCGAACGCGCCGACGTTCCCGATGAGGGGAACATCCTGAACTTCAATGAACTGGTCAAAGGCGAACCGCTGGCCGAGGCGGCTACAATCGACCCCGAAACGCATATCGCCGTTTTACAATATACCGGGGGCACGACAGGCACCCCGAAAGGTGCCATGCTCACACATGCGAACCTGTCGCTTGCAACGTTTCAGCTCGCGGCATGGGATGCAGACATGGACAAGGGCGTCGACCGTACTTTTGGCGCGCTTCCCTTTTTCCACGTTTTTGCGATGACCGTCGTGCTTTGTGTCTCCACCTATGCAGCGGCCGAGATTATCATGCTGCCGAAATTTGAGCTGAACGAAGCGCTCAAGCTTATTCAAAAGCATAAGATCACCCTGATGCCGGGCGTGCCGACAATGTACACCGCGATCCTGGGGCACCCAAAGATTCAGAGTTTCGACCTTTCGTCGGTTCGGCTTTGTACATCGGGCGGGGCACCGATGCCGCTCGAGGTCAAACGCGACTTTGAAAAAATGACAGGCGCCAGTGTCGTTGAAGGGTATGGCCTTACTGAAACCTGTGGCGTTGCGACCTGCAACCCGATTTATGGGGAAAACAAGTCAGGTACAATCGGACTTCCGGTGGTCGCAACCGATATCGTCATCCTCGAACAGGAGAGCGATCAACCGGTGGCGCGCGGCGAAACCGGTGAGATCTGTGTTCGTGGCCCCCAGGTGATGCAGGGCTATTGGCAGCGAAAGGAAGAGACTGCGAAGATTTTTGCCGGAGACCTGATGCGAACCGGCGATATCGGATTTATTGATGAGGCCGGCTATGTGAGCATTGTTGATCGAGTGAAAGATCTCATCCTTGTCGGGGGGTTCAACGTGTTTCCGCGCATGATCGAGGAAGCGATCTATACCCACGATGCGGTCGCGGAGGTGAGCGTGATTGGAATACCCGACCCCTATCGCGGTGAAACGCCCAAAGCCTTTGTGGTTAAAAAACCCGACTATGACGGAGAGCTGACCGAGAGCGAGCTGATCGCATTTCTAAAAACGCGCCTTGGCAAGCATGAAATACCATCTGCGGTTGAGTTCCGCACCGAACTTCCCAAGACGATGGTCGGCAAGCTTTCCAAAAAAGAATTAGAAGAAGAAGAGCGCCAAAAGCGCGCCGCCCCCGAGGCCCAAGGGGTTGCTGAAGCCGAATAGCGTCTTTCGTTTCGGCCCCTTCCCTCAGAATTTGGAGATGTTATACCTCTCGCAGTCGGTTCGGGGTTGCGAACAACAACCGCACTGGCTACACCCCTCAGGATAACAAAACGCCGGGCTTGGGATCGTTTTAACAGCGTCCACGCGAAACATTGAAATTCACCTATGAGCGAAACCACAAAACCTTCGTCCCCCTCGAAAGCCGTGTCCGATGACATCGTCGAGCTGAGCTTTGAAGACGCGCTTGGACGTCTCGAAGCGATCGTCAACAAACTGGAAACCGGCGAGACCACGTTGGATGAATCAATCGCGGATTATGAAACCGGCAAGGCGCTCCAGCGCCATTGCGAGCAAAAGCTTGCGGAGGCGAAAAGCCGGGTTGAGCGTATTCAAATGACGGATCAGGATGAAGCGACAACAACACCTTTTGACGCTGAATCCTAGCTGCATCAGTGGATCGGGCCCGAACATGCAATGGCTTTCGGCCGCACGTGTTTATGTGAAGTAAAGGTAGTTGTCCTTGCCTGCAAACTCTCTCCTTGCCGATGCTCTTTCCTCAACCGCCGAAGCGGTCGAGCACGCCTTTGATGCTGTATTGCCCGCAACATCCGGGCCGGAAGCTCGCCTGAAAGAGGCCGTACGGTATGGCGCGATGGGTGGCGGCAAGCGGATGCGCCCGCTGCTGGTAGTCGCCTCCTCCTCATTGTTTCAAGTAGACCATGAACAGGCCATTCGCGTCGGGCTGGCGGTCGAGTGCGTGCATTGTTATTCCCTGATCCATGATGACCTGCCTGCGATGGACGACGATGACCTGAGGCGCGGCAAACCGACTGTTCACAAGGCTTATGACGAGGCGACCGCCATCCTGGCGGGGGATGCGCTTTTAACCAAAGCTTTTGAGCTTTTAGCAGACCCGTCGGTCATTCCTGATGCCGATGTACGTGCCGCCCTTGTGTTGGCGCTTGCCAAGGCCTCGGGTGATCATGGCATGGTTGCGGGCCAAGCGATTGACCTTGCCGCCGCGGATCACGAACTTGATCTCGGCGGGATTACCCGGCTGCAACAATTGAAAACCGGCGCCTTGATCAGTTTTAGTTCAGAGGCCGGGGCGATCCTTGGGCGCGCGGGTGCAGAGGCGCACCAGGCGCTTCGGGGATATGCCCACGACCTTGGTCTCGCCTTCCAGATCGCGGATGATCTGCTTGACGTCGAAGGTGATGTCGCCACAGTTGGGAAGGCAGTTGGTAAGGACGCCGATGCTGGCAAAGCCACCTTTGTCTCGCTGATGGGTGTCGACCGCGCCCGCAGCCAGGCAAAGCTTTTGGTCGAACAGGCCATCGACCATCTGTCGATGTTTGGCGCCCGCGCGGAATTGCTGCGAGAAATCGCAGATTTCATGGTTTCGCGAAAAAATTAGTCGCCTGCTGGTACGCGGGTTTGTCGGTTTGTTAAAAAAAGAGAGTGCTCATGGCATCAGCCACCCCACTGTCGACGCCGTTGCTCGATCAAGTGAAATTTCCCAACGATCTGCGCGCCTTACCCGCTGAGGATCTGAAAGAGTTGGCGAAAGAGCTGCGCGCCGAATTGATTGATGCGGTTAGTGAAACCGGTGGGCATCTTGGTGCGGGCCTCGGGGTCGTCGAGCTTACGGTTGCGCTCCATTATGTTTTCAATACGCCCGACGATAAGCTGATATTTGATGTGGGCCATCAGGCTTATCCGCACAAAATCCTTACGGGTCGTCGTGATCGCATTCGGACATTGAGGCAAGGCGGTGGGCTTTCGGGGTTCACGAAACGCGATGAAAGCGAATATGATCCGTTTGGTGCGGCGCACAGCTCAACATCGATCTCCTCTGCGCTCGGCATCGCGATTGCCAACAAGCTGACTTACAACGAAGCAAAGGCAATTGCCGTGATCGGCGATGGTGCGATGAGCGCTGGTATGGCCTATGAGGCGATGAACAATGCCGATCAGGCGGGGAATCGGCTGATTGTCATCCTGAACGATAATGACATGTCGATTGCCCCCCCGGTCGGCGCGATGAGTGCCTACCTCGCACGGGTATTTTCCTCCGACAGCTATATGTCGCTGCGCGATCTTGGTCGGCGGCTGGTGAAACCGCTCCCGAAATCGCTCGCCAACCGCGCCGGGAAAGCCGAAGAGTATGCGAGGGGCATCGCCACCGGCGGCACATTGTTTGAAGAGCTTGGGTTTTACTTTGTGGGGCCAATCGATGGGCACAACCTTGATCACCTGATCCCCGTACTTGAGAACGTGCGTGACAGTCGTGAAGGGCCGGTCCTCATTCACGTGGTAACGCAAAAGGGCAAGGGCTATGAGCCCGCTGAAGCCGCAGCCGACAAATACCACGGTGTTGCAAAATTCGATGTTGAAACCGGTGCCCAGAAAAAGGGTGTCGCAGGCGCCCCCAGCTATACCAAAGTGTTTGCCCAATCTTTGATCAAACACGCCGAAAAAGACGATCGCATTGTTGCGATTACAGCTGCCATGCCTTCGGGTACAGGGCTTGATCTCTTTCAAAAAGCGTTCCCTGATCGTTGCTATGACGTCGGTATCGCCGAGCAGCACGCGGTGACTTTTGCAGGCGGGCTCGCCACCGAAGGGTTTCGACCGTTTGCCGCGATTTATTCGACCTTTCTCCAGCGGGGCTTTGACCAGGTTGTCCACGATATTGCCCTTCAAAAGCTGCCGGTCCGGTTTGCGATCGACAGGGCGGGGCTCGTCGGTGCTGATGGCCCCACGCACGCTGGCAGTTTTGATGTCGCCTACATGGGCACGTTGCCGAATATGATGTTGATGGCCGCGGCTGACGAAGCGGAACTCGTCCATATGGTTGCGACCCAGGTCGCCTATGATGAAGGCCCATGTGCTTTGCGGTATCCGCGCGGCGAAGGGCGCGGTGTACCGATGCCTGAGATGGGCGAGCCGCTTGCAATCGGAAAAGGGCGTATCCTGAAAGAAGGCAGCCGGGTAGCGATTTTATCCTACGGCGGTCGTTTGGGAGAGGCGCTGGACGCCGCCGAGACTTTGGAAGCCAAAAACATTTCGACTACGGTCGCCGATGCCCGTTTTGCCAAGCCCTTCGATGAGGATCTTCTGCGACAATTGCTTGCCAATCATGAGGTTGTCTTGACGCTCGAAGAGGGCTCTATCGGCGGTTTTGGTGCTTATGTGATGCATTTTGCGAATGCCGAGGGGTTAATCGGTCAACACAGCAAACTGCGTAGCCTGTTCCTTCCCGACAGGTTCATCGACCATGATACGCCGTATAAGATGTATGACGACGCGGGGCTTAATGCGCCACATATCACCACAGAAATCCTGCGATTACTTGGTTATAATGAAGTCGACATTTAGCCTTTTGTCCCATGGCGAAATCATCGGCAAAGCAGCGAGCAGACGTTTTGGTGGTCGCGCGAAACCTTGCCGAAACAAGGGCGCGGGCTCAAGCGCTGATCCTGGCCGGTAAGGTCATCGCCAATGACCAGCGGGTGGAAAAACCGGGTCAACAACTCCCCGCCGATGCCCAACTCCGTCTCAAAGGCCCCGACCATCCGTGGGTAAGCCGTGGTGGGCTTAAACTGGCCCATGCTCTTGAGGTGACAGGGTGGTCGATGGAGGGTGCGCGCGTGCTCGATATCGGGGCATCCACAGGTGGCTTCACTGATGTGTCGCTTGACCAGGGGGCATCGAAGGTGTGGGCGGTCGATGTTGGCCATGGGCAGCTGCACTGGCGGCTTCAAAACCATGAGCGGGTTACGGTGCTGGATAAAACGAATGCCCGCTTTCTTGATGATCGACAGCTTGGGCTGTCCAACACTTCGATCGAAAATCAACGCCCAAACTGGCTCATTTGCGATGCCAGTTTCATCAGTTTGAAAACGGTTTTGCCAGCACCTCTCGCCTGCCTCACCCCCGATGCCCAGGTGATCACATTGATCAAGCCCCAGTTCGAGGTGGGGCGCGAGGCCCTTGGTAAGGGCGGCGTGGTGAGAGACCGTGCGCTCCATGATGCCGTTTGTCGGGATATCGGTCATTGGTTCACATGCGAGATGGGCTGGCGGGTAACGCATCTCATTGAAAGCCCAATCCAGGGGCCCCAGGGCAATCGCGAATTCCTCCTTTGTGGCCGCTGCGGAACATTTTGACGTGGAACGGGCGGGACATTTGCACGATATCACCATCGAGCGGATCGGGGCCCGCGGCGATGGCATCGGAACGGTTGATGGGAAACCGGCTTATGTCCCTTTTACCGCACCCGGAGACCAGATCCGTGCGAAGGTTGCCGCCGCTGGGCAAGGAACGGTTGTTGAAATCCTGTCTGCCTCACCCGGGAGAATCTCTCCCCTCTGCTCCCATTTCGGTCGCTGCGGCGGATGCGCGCTTCAGCATATTTCCGAACCAATCTATGCGGAATGGCTGAGAACGCGGATCGCAGACGCGCTCTCCCCGAAAGGGTTCGCCCGTGATGACCTACTGGGTAGCATCATATCCGACCCTATTATTTCGCCGCCAGCCAGCCGCCGCAGGGCAACAATGCATCTTGTCGCCGCGGGCGGTGGACGCGCCCACATCGGCTTTCACAGGCGCGCCAGTCATGTCGTTGAACCCTTGAGCGAATGCGCAGTGCTTTTACCCGAAATTTTTGCGGTCGCGAAGCATATTGCAAGAGAAGCCGTCGCGCTTGCACCGGCGCAAATCATGCTCACCCGGGTTGAAGAGGGAATCGACGTGGTTGCCTCCGGGTTTCGCGACATCACGCCTGATATCCAGTTTGTGCTCGCTGAATTGTTGCAAGCCCCGATGGTCGTCCGGATGACGGCGCGCGCCAAGAACGGCGATGAGCTTTCGCTATCAGAAAGCCCGCCGCATGTGCGCTTCCGTGGCATGGCAGTCCCCTTCCCCGCAGGTGCATTTTTGCAGGCCACCAAGGCCGGCGAAATCGCGATGCAGGATGCCGTTTCAAAAGCCGTCTCGCCTGACGCCGTCATCGCTGACTTGTTTTCGGGGCTTGGCACTTTCAGCCTGCCGCTTGCGCGTACCCGCAAGGGACGAGGCCATGTGACGGCAGTTGAGGGTGCGCGTGACCTGATCGACGCGCAATTACAAATTTCCCGCATTCAGCGTCTGCGGCTGAAAACCGAACACCGGGACCTGTTTCGCAAACCTCTCTCCCCTCCGGAACTGGAACCGTTTGATACGGTTATTTTTGATCCGCCGCGTGCGGGCGCCGACGCGCAATCGAGGGCGCTGGCTACCAGCCGGGTCCCGCAGGTCATCGCGCTTTCCTGCAACCCCAACACATTCGCGCGCGATGCGCGAACACTGGTAAATGGTGGCTATAAGCTCACCGCAATCACCCCCGTTGGGCAGTTTTTATGGTCGCACCATGTTGAGTTGGTTGCCGAGTTTGAAAAAGCGCAGCCATAGATAGGTCAACGCCATACCCGTACAGGCGCCAACAGTGTTCGCGAGATAATCTGGCAGATTTGGCGAACGCCCCGAAATAAAATGCTGTGCGACCTCGGCGGAAAGCGCGATCACCAGAACCGCGAGGATGATCTGCAATGCCGACCACCCGGCCCGGACCATCATGCGTGAGAGGGCGGCGGACAGACAAAGGAATACGCCTGCGTGCACGACATGCGACATATCGATATACACGCCCGTCGAGCTTGGTGACCAGTCGACGTTTGCCCGCCAGATGATTTTTGTGATGAATGAGGGTTCTATATAAAGCGCGGTTAAGAATCTTCGCTCAATGGCACCCGGGGCGGCGAGCAGAAAGGCCGATCCCGCAAAGACGAGGACAACGGTGCGCGACAAAAGCATTGGCAAATGCGGCAGGATCGCACGCGTGAGCGCAATGAGATAAAGCACCCAACCAACTGCCACAAACGAGCGTGCGCCGACAATCCAACTGCGGTCTTTCATCCAGATGACGGAGATGTCGCGCAAACGGATCTGTCCCGCCGCACCCTTGAGTATTTGCGGACCAAGCCGGACATAGCCCGCTTCATAGGGGAGAGGGAGAATACGCTCCACGGAGACAGCACCGCGATAATTGTAAAAAATGCCAAGATGATGATCTGCTTGGGAAATCGCACGCCCACCTAGCTCGTAGCTGAGGCCAATCACACGCGGTGCTATCCAGCGGAACTCCCCCACTTGCTTCACGTCCACAAAACCATGCCAGCGGACTTTCAATGCCTCAGCATGGCGTGGGGGCTTGAGAACACGAAACGCATAAGCGGACGACGAGGGTTCGTCTTTGGTCAAAGACAAACCTTTGCGGGACACCCGCACATAGTCTTTGGAATGAGTTAGACCTGCGAGGCTGTTGAGTTTGAACTTCACCTCAACCAACGGGGCAAAGCGGACTTCCGGCCGATGGATTGCCACGGTGAGAAGCGAAAGCCCAAGCGCCGCGATCAAATACACTAAGTATCGCCGCGGCAACACGGCCCACACGCTAGAGCGGGCGACCGGTACGTTCATAAGCCATACGACGCAGTTTGCGCATGCCACCGACCCAACGGTCATAATTGCTGACTTTACGCGCGACATAGTCGGCGACTTGTGGATGCGGCAGGATCATGAATTGCTCCGCCGCAAGACCGGCCATCACGCTGTCGCACAAATCTTCAACCGGGAGCTTGCCATCGGTAAGCGTCGTTGAGCCCTCCATTCCTTCAGTCATGCGGGTTTCGACCCCCTGTGGGCAAAGGGCCGAGACCTTGATCCCTTCATCGCCATGGCTGATCGCCAGGCTTTCGGCATAGCCGATCGCCGCATGTTTGGTCGTCGAATAGGCGGCGTCCCCCACCTGGCTCAACAGGCCCGCCGCGGAAGAGGTGATCAGGAAATACCCATCACCACGTTCGCGCATACCCGGCAGAAACGCGCGCGTGAGGTAGACAGACGCCATGACATTGACCTGCCAAGCGACCTCCCACTGTTTGTTTGTCTGACTTCCGCTTGTCCAGTCAGGACCATCGGAAAAGGCAACCCCGGCATTTGAGCAGACCAGATGAACGTCACCCACGCGGCTTAGAAAATCTTCGCTGGCGGTTTGGACCTGGGCCTCGTTCGACATATCGACGCCGTAAGCAATGCCTTCCATCTCGCTCGCCGTGGCTTCAGCGGCGTCCATATCGCGATCAAAAAGCGCGATTGTCCCCGCCCCCTCTTTCCGAAACCGCTTGGCAAGCGCAGCCCCAATGCCATGCGCTGCGCCGGTGATGACGATATTCTTGCCTTTGATATCCATGTTTTATCCTGTCGAAAGTGTTGTTCGTTTGAGCCGACGTTAGCTTCCCGGCTTCATCATCATTGAGACAAGTTTCCCCGACTGGGGGTTTTCGAAATCATCGATCTCACGAAAGCCCATCTTCTGATGGAACGCAAGCGATGGTGCGTTGGCGGGGCGTTTGTTCACTTCAGAGGTGATCGTATTTGCTCCCAGCTCAGTAAATGCCGCTTGATAGAGCCCGCGCCCAATATTTTGACGGTGATAGGCAGGGTCGACCAGGATGCGATCGACATAAGAAAACGCATCGAAACGCGAACAGAACCAATCATAATTCGCGCTGTCATAAGCCAGTCGGTTTGGTGTTCCCGGCAGGATCAACAAAAGCCCGACAAGTATCTCACCCTCGAATGCTCCTATGTGGCATTCTGCATGTCTGAAGAGCCAATTGACCTCGCCATCATTAAGTTCATTCACATTGGGAACGGCGGCGTTATTCAGCGTCCGCCATCGACCCCTCAGAGCCTGTGGCTTGCCAAATTCGCCCATTAGCGACTGGAACTCAATCATCCACCGCCTCGATTGTTTTGCCAGCCTTGGCTCCGGGGGCCGTATTCCCATTGCCCGTTGACAGCTGCATCACAATCACACCCGCCAGAACCAACAGGGTTCCGAAAATGCGCCCCGTGGAGATGTTGCGTTCCGGCAAACCAAGTACTGCGAAATGATCCATCAAAAGTGCCCCGGTCATTTGCCCGGCAACCAGCGACGCAAACAAAACCCCCATGCCGAGCTTGGGGGCGAGTACGAGGCTGGTCGTTACGATAATCACGCCAAAGATACCCCCGGTCCAAAGCCACCAGGGTGCGCGCATCAGACCGTCAACCGGTGGCGGGCCGACCCTGAGGACAATAATCAGCGTCAGAATAGATAAAACGCCGCCACCAAAAGAGATGAGCGAGGCCCAGAGCGGATGCGTTAAATAGCTGCCGAGTTTTGAATTCACGACCGCCTGCATTGGCGTGATTGCCCCCGCAAATATTGCAAGCGCAATCAGCAGCACAAGGGTGAGCGTGAACGCCATCGTTTTTCGTCCTTCCATGGGGAGAACTTTCAAGACTGAACCGACCAGGCCAATGGGCGAGGCATACTGCGATTGAGACTATAGGTGAAGCTATCGGTTGCTGGCGCGCACTTTTTCGGTTTCGCTTTTCAATTGGCCGCACGCCGCCATGATATCGCGGCCGCGCGGTGTGCGGATGGGGGCAGAGATACCCGCCTCAAACACGATGTCGCTGAAGCGCTTGATCCGTTCATAGGTTGAACATTCATAGGCAACGCCTGGCCAGGGATTAAAGGGGATGAGATTGACCTTCGCCGGCAAATCATAGGCCTTTAGCAACCGCACGAGCTCGCGCGCATCTTCGTCGCTATCGTTTTTGTCCTTCAGCATCACATATTCAAACGTGATCCGCCGGGCATTGTGGGTGCCCGGATAGCGCGCGCAGGCGGCCAAAAGATCTTCGATCCCGTATTTTTTGTTGAGCGGTACAATTTCGTCGCGCACATCCTTGGTGACCGCATGCAGCGATACGGCCAAATTAACGCCGATCTCCGACCCGCAGCGATCCATCATCGGCACCACGCCAGAGGTCGACAGCGTGATGCGACGCCGCGACATCTGGGTCCCTTCCTCGTCCATCACGATCTGCAGCGCTTTTTTGACCTCGTCAAAATTATAGAGCGGCTCGCCCATCCCCATCATGACGATGTTGGTAACAAACCGCCCTTCGGTGGATGAAGGCCATTCCCCAAGGTCATCACGGGCAATCATCAATTGGGCGACAATCTCCCCCGCCGTCAGATTGCGCACGAGCCGTTGTGTCCCGGTATGGCAAAACCGGCAATTGAGCGTACACCCCACCTGTGACGACACACACAGCGTTCCGCGATCCTCATCGGGAATGAAAACCGTTTCCGCTTCCGCCCCATCGGCAAAACGCAAAAGCCATTTGCGTGTCCCGTCTTCGGAATATTCCGCCGAGGTAATCTCAGGGCGCGATACAGTCATCACGGCTTCGAGCGACGCGCGTACGGTCTTGGCGACGTTCGCCATATCGGCAAATTGAGTGACGCCGCGATGGTAAATCCAATGCCATATCTGTCGCGTGCGCATATTCGCCTGGCGTTCCGGCACACCGGCATCGATCAGGGCTGCCCGCAATTCTTCGCGGGTGAGCCCCAGAATATCGACTTTTGCATCGGCGTTGCGCGGCTTGCGCGGCAGCACGATCGGGTCATTCGGGCCGGGAATGTGCGGCGCGGTGACCGCTTCGGTTGGGATTTGATTCTGTGTCATGCGCGCGGATATAAGCGTTCCGATAGGAAAAAGCGAGCCCTGAACAAATCAGATGCCCATCTTGGTCCCGCTTTATGGCGGGTTGGCCCAATCCCGACGCTGAAACTGATGAACGAGGCATTCGTCATTGCCAAACCGGTGATATTTCAATGCTTCAAAGCCGAGGCGTTCATAAAATCGAATTGCGGCGCTGTTCCGCACGAGGGGATCAATCAATACCCGCTGGACGGTTGGAACCGCAAAACAAAGTGCCAGCGCCTGACGCATCATCTCAGTTCCATAACCTTTACTGAGATTTTCACGTGCGCCAATCCAGATATCAAGGGCGCGAAGGTCATGGGGAACGGGATCGGGCGCAAAATAACGCGCCCAATATTGGGTATCTTCCTGAGCGGGATCAATGAGATAGACAATCCCCACCGGGCCCTGTTCGGTTTCAGCGATCAGCAAATCGCGCCATGGCGGATCCTCATCGATGTCTTCGGCCCACAAAATAACGTCATCGCTACCACCGCTTTCAATCACGTGCGGTTCTTTATCCCAGGCGTCTAAGATCGGAACATCGCTCAACAGGGCTTTACGCAGACGGAGCGGCATTTCAGGTGCCCATCAGCGCAAATCCGCAAGCATCATAACCAGTGTGGTCAGGCAATCGTGGGCGAGATATTTCGCACGCTCGGGAGACCACCCGGTGTGTTCCATCGGTAAGTCGGCATTGTCCTTAAACGGCATTTCCAGGGTCATGGCGAGCGACCCGAAACGCTCAGCGATCTGATTCGTCGCCATACTGAGGTTCGCCTGGCCCGGCTTCGCTATGGGATAGCCATGCTTTGTCTGAAAATCGGGGGAAAGCGCCGCCAAAAGCCGCGTATAGGTCGTGAGCCGTTCGAGCATGGCCTCGGTTGCGGAAGGGATGCCCTCAAATCCGGCGATGAAATTATAGGGAAGCGCTTCATCCCCATGAACATCGAGGCAGAAATCAACACCCGTTTCGTCCATCATATCGCGAACCAGGGCCACCTCGGGACATGTTTTCATGGAGGGTTCGCGCCATTCGCGGTTCAGGTTACGCCCGGCAGCGTTCGTCCGCAGGTTGCCCCGCTTCGAGCCATCCGGGTTCATGTTTGGGACAATGTAAAGCACTGCTTTTTCGAGCAATGTTGCGGTCACCGGGTCATTGCGGTCTGAAAGCCGTTCAAGCGCGCCTTCGACCCACCATTCGGCCATCGTCTCACCGGGATGCTGCCTGGCAATAAACCAGCAGACTGGCTTCCCTTTTTCGGGCAGCCCGACCCGAACCATGTCAAGCGGCTGACCATCGAGCGTTTGCCCAAGAACGGTAACGTCCATATGCGGTTCAAGGCTCATGGCGCCGACAAGATCGCGGTGACGTTCGCTCGAATAGGGAACGAAGTAAGCATAATAGACATGATCGGTCGCGGGCATGTGTTGGATCGTCAGAACGTCGCCATCATAGCTCGTGCCGACGCGGAACCAGTGCTGGCGATCGTAGGACGCGCAGGCACTGTACCCCTCCCAGCCCTTTGGGTAGGCACTTTTCCCCGCATTCTCGATGCGCAACGTCAATGGGATGTCCTTGGCGTCGGCAACATCAAAATGAAACCACTGATAAAAATCGCTTGCATTATCTTTTCGAATGGCAAGGCGAATAAAACCCGGGTCTTCGGCATTGAGAACCTCGATGTTGCCACTGTCAAATGCGCTCGAGACGAAGACCATATGGCTAACCCTTATTCATGATTTTCTAAGATCAACCGGGTCATAGCATCGGGATACAGAATGGACTATAGCACTCGGGACGTTTTGTGCATTTCGAGGGCAACGAAAGGTTTCGAGGGACCCGATGAGCAAAAGTGATTTTTCTGTTCTTGTCACAGGTGGTGCGGGATATATTGGGAGCCACGCGGTGTTCGCGCTTCTTGATGCGCACGCAAAGGTAACGGTGATCGACAATCTATCGACGGGTGTGCGCGCGAATGTTTCGCCCGATGCCCGTTTTGTTGAGGGCGACATTGGTGATCGAGACACACTCGACACCCTGTTAACTGACGGAAATTTCACCGCAATCATGCATTTTGCAGGTTCGGTGGTTGTGCCTGAGTCGGTTTCCGATCCGCTCAAATATTATGGCAACAACACCGCCAATACCCGCCTCTTGATCGACCGAGCCGTTGCGCACAAGGTGCCGCACTTTATTTTCTCTTCAACTGCCGCGGTCTACGGTATTCCCGAAGGTACGGTGGCAACCGAGGCAACGCCCACACTACCGATCAACCCTTACGGCGCGTCAAAACTTATGAGCGAATGGATGCTGCGCGATGTGGCAGCGACAGGAAAGCTCAATTATGCAGCGCTTCGCTATTTCAACGTGGCGGGGGCCGACCCTGAAGGGCGGACAGGCCAATCCACCCCGAATGCGACGCATTTGATCAAGGTCGCGGCCGAAGCCGCGCTCGGCAAGCGCCGCGAGGTCAGCATTTTCGGCACCGATTTTCCCACCCGCGATGGCACAGGCGTGCGCGACTATATCCACGTGAGCGATCTTGTCGCAGCACACGTGGCAGCGCTCAATCATTTGCGCGCGTTCCCAAACGATAGCCATGTCCTAAACTTAGGGTATGGACATGGCTATTCGGTACGCGAAGTTCTCGATGCCGTAAAACGCGTGAATGGCAGCGATTTCCCGGTAAATGAGGCGGCGCGCAGGCCTGGCGACCCGCCCGAACTCGTCGCTGATAGCTCGCGCCTTCGCGATACGCTCGATTGGCAGGCGCGTTATGATGATCTCGATTTAATTGTCCGTTCAGCAATCGGATGGGAATCAAAACTGAGCTAGTGTGATCGTGTTAACCATGAATAAGTATAGACGCTAGAAAGCAAAAACAGCATATACGCCTATCTGATAGAGCTTGTTATCAAGTTTTAGGGGGAATTTATGTCTGCCAGTAAAGCCGAGGTTCTGGCTGGTCTGCGTGCTGAGCGTGAGTTATTAAACGTTATTCCAACGAAACGACTTTTTACAGACGATCCGAAGCGTATGGACGTGTTTTCACGAGATGCATGTGGACTTCACGTTGATTTTTCCAAGCACCGGCTTCGGCGCTCCACACTCGACCTGCTGTTAAGCTGGGAGGATGCATGCGGCGTAGGCGCATTACGCGATAAGATGTTCGCGGGTGCCGAAATAAATGAAAGCGAAGATAGGGCCGTTCTCCATACTGCGCTTCGCGATCAGGCGCAGTCACCGCTCAGCCCGGGTCATGCGCGCGTCATGAATGAGGTTATGACCGTCCGCGCCAATATGCGTGCCTTCGTCACGCGATTGGAAGCGGGACAGTTTGCGCCTTCCCACGCACCCATTGAAACGGTGATCCACGTTGGTATCGGCGGTTCGGAACTTGGTCCGAAATTATTGGTTGATGCGCTGCCCCCGCGCCAAAACGCTCCCGTAACTCGGTTCCTCGCCAATCTTGATGGAACCGAATATGAACGCGCGATCGCGGGTGCGGACCCCCGGTCAACTCTGGTGATTGCGGCATCCAAGAGCTTCACAACCTGGGAAACCAAGGCAAACGTTGAAAAACTCTGGGCATGGCTGAAGGCTGGCGGCATTGACAATCCCGGGGCTCATATTGTCGCCCTCACAGCGAAACCCGAGCTTGCGGCCAAACTTGGTGTGCCTGGAGAACAGATCTTTCCGCTTTGGGATTGGGTTGGTGGGCGTTATTCGCTTTGGTCCGCCATTGGATTGCCCTTTGCTGTTCACGCAGGGTGGGACGCGTTTTGTGAGCTTTTACAGGGCGCGCGCGAAATGGATGAGCATTTCCTGACCGCAGACGCTGAACATAACCTCCCCATTCTTCTGGGTCTGATCGGCGCCTGGTACATTCATTTCCATGGTGCGGAAACCCAGGCCGTTTTTGCCTATGATCACCGACTCGCCAAACTGCCTTCGTTTCTGCAACAGCTGGATATGGAAAGTAATGGCAAGGGCATTACCAAGGCCGGCGATCCTGTTGAAGGCTCAACCGGTCCGATCATTTGGGGTGGTGAAGGCACGCTGGTTCAGCACGCGGTGATGCAGCTGATGCATCAGTCGCCTCGCTTGGTGCCGGCAGATTTTATTATCGCACGCGACCCCCGGCATGACCATATTGATCACCATCAGGGACTGATCGCAAACTGCCTGGCACAGTCGGCCGCGCTCATGAACGGTCGCAGCCTCGAAGAAACGATTGCGCTCTATCCTGAGCTTGCCGAGCGTCCGGAAATTGCGGCACAGCGGACCTATCCAGGCAACAAGCCGTCATCAACGATCGTTCTCGACGCCTTCACACCACACCATATCGGCGCATTGCTTGCGCTTTACGAGCACAAGGTCCTGGTCCAATCCGCACTTTGGGAGATCAATGCGTTCGACCAATGGGGCGTTGAACTTGGCAAGCTTGCGGCCAACGACGTTCACGCAGCGCTCGTTTCAAAGGGTGAAGCGACTGATTTTGATAGGTCTACGAATGCACTAATTGCAAAACTGCGTCGCAGCTAAACACCGACAGCGGGGTCGGCGACGGCAATGAAACCGCCATTACGAAAATCCGGTTTGCCGTAAATGAACGGCTCCCCCTCGGGCGTGAAAACAGCCCCGCCAGCCGCGGCCAGAACTGCATGACCTGCCGCGGTATCCCATTCCATTGTCGGGCCAAAACGCGGGTAAAGATCGGCCTCTCCCCGGGCAAGCAGACAGAATTTCAGCGAACTGCCCGCCGAGCGGATATCGCGAATACCGCGCCGTTCCAGATACTTATTTGTGGCGTCATCGCGGTGTGATTTGCTCGCGACAACGGTGAGCGATGCCAAATCCGCAGTTCGTACCCTGATCGGTGTCCGCACGGCATTCGAGAGGGCACGCGCCAGATCCGCACCTGCAAGCGGTGCGATGTCTTGCGTGAAAGCCCCCTCACCCACAATACCGCCAAACAATGCGTTGCGCGCAGGGGCATAAACCAGACCAAGTGTTGGTATACCCTGCTCGACCAGCGCAACATTCACGGTAAAATCGGTGCGTTTTTTGATAAACTCTTTGGTGCCGTCGAGAGGATCGATCAACCAAAAAACGTCCGGGGCTTCTGCGGGCAGGCCCCCAGCCGATGCGGCTTCTTCTGCAACCGTTGTGATATCCGGGGTCAGACGTTCGATAGCCGCTAAAAGAACCGCCTCGGCCCGACCGTCTGCCTCGGTCACAGGTGACTGATCATCCTTGGTCACAACAGCAATATCGCCCTCGTAAACATCCATAATGACGTGGCCAGCCTCAACTACAGGTCGGATAAGTGCGCCTAAGAGCGCGTTTTTTTGTGTATCTGTCATAGTTGAAGCGGGTAACGCGTTTCGCGCGGCATCGCCAGACTTTTTTGGAGCGATTTAGAGAGCCAAAACGAAAAACCGGCCCAGGCGAAACACCCGGACCGGCACGTTTTAGAACAACGAAAAGTGCGCTTACAGTGCCCGCGCGCGCCGGAGATAAACCGCGCCCGCAAGAAAAGCGACGCCCACAATTGTTCCAATCAGAAATTGTAGACTGAAAAATCCTTCGGCAACGCGGCCGAAATCAACGAATGGGGCGATCGTGATGTCATTTCCATCGGCAAAGCTCTCTCCGACCTGCTCCTCAATTACACCGCCATAACCATACCCGGTGACGAGGTCGCCAAGGAGGAGCGCAAACTTGCCGCTTCTAGTGATGATCCCTTCGAGCACGATAATCAATACCGGCGGGACAACCGCGAAAAGCAGTGGAGCGCGCGGCGCATAGGCCGATGCCAGCATGAACCACGCGAACAGCGGGAGCGCCCAGAGCGCATGCAGGAAGATAAAGATAATCGAAGAAAACAACACACTTAAGAACGGGACGTTGCTGAGGACGATGGTCCAGGGATTGAACCCGTAAAACCCAACGACGACCGACATCAGGATCAACACGGCGATCTGGACCAGGACCGTCACGGCCAAGGCAACCAGCGGAAGCATGACCACCGCAGCAAGATATTTGGAAGCAACGGTCTCAACATCCGAAATAGGCATCGATTTCCAAAACAGGATCGACCGATCGGAACGCTCGTCAAATAGCGAGCCAAGCAACTGGAAAACCGTCACAACGAAGGCGATTGCGAAAATGGGTGAACTGACACCAAGCAAAAGGCCTGCAAATATCTTTGAACGGGTCGCCGAAGATTGATCCAGCCATTCTTCCATGCCATTGGCAAAGTCACTGCTATCAAAACTGAAGCCGTCGACGTCCACCGTCCCGAAACCCGAGATCGCGGTCACCGCTGCAAATATCGCGAGAATCAAGAGAATGGCGGCGATAATCAGCGGGACCGTGACCATACCATTGCGATGCTCGAGAAATTCGCGCCAGCACATCGTCATGACGTTTTTTGTAGAGAATGTGAGCGAACTCATGGGGCTCTCCTAAATTCGTAGTTATTCGCCTGCGGCAGCAAACGCTGGCGCCGCGGGCACAGATTGGGGTGCAGGGCTCATGCCTTGCATTTTCGCGACAAACACATCGGACAGTGACACACGGCGAACCTCGCCAAACTGCGCAAGCTCCCCATGCGGAACATCCTCAAACATGAAGATCGTTCTGCCCAATGATGTGCGCCGCCAGATCGGATTGAGCGCCATAGCCGCCTCCGTATGATCGGGATGCACTTCAACCGCGGCGATCCGGTTCGAGAGGTCGTCCATCGCTGCGCGCAGTACGATCTCACCTTCGCGAATGAACATAACGTCGCTCAGAATCGCCTCGATTTCTTCGACCTGGTGCGTGGTGATGATGATTGTCCGCCCCTCGTCAAAATACTCGCCAATCAGGCTTTCGTAAAAATCCTTACGAAAGATAATGTCGAGCCCGAGGGTCGGCTCGTCGAGAACCAGAAGCTTCGCATCGATCGCCATCACGATCGCCAGATGCAGCTGAACGGTCATCCCTTTTGATAGGGTTTTCACGCGCGAACCAAGCTTGATCTTTGTTTTGGCGAACCGGTGTTCAAAAACCGCGCGATCGAACTTCGGATGGACACGCTCGACCATCGAGATCACATCGCGAACCCGCGCCCACTTTGGCAAGGTTGCCACGTCCGAAATAAAGCAGACTTCCTGCATCAGCTCGGCGCGCTCAAGAAACGGATCCCGGCCCAGAACCTTGAGTTCGCCCTCGTAGGACATGAGACCTAAAATCGCGTTGAGCATCGTTGTCTTTCCGGCGCCGTTGGCACCGATGACCCCAAGGACGCACCCTTCAGGAATATCGAACGTGGAGGGCTTTAGGGCAGCCACACCGCCATAGGTTTTGCCCAGTCCACGCGCCTGGATTAGAGGGGTTTGCGATGTCATCACGAATGCTCCCCATTCATATTTGTCGATGGTGATTTCTGGACCAGTTCCTCAGCCTGCAGGCCGAGTTGCTCAATGCGTTCAAGAATGGCAGGCCATTCATGGGTCAGGAAATGGCGCCTTTCGCTGTCTAATAATTTGGCGCGCGCGCCTTCGGTAACAAACATTCCCAACCCCCTTCGTTTCTCAACAATCTCTTCCGACGCCAGCTCTTGGTAGGCTTTTGACGCTGTTAGCGGATTGATCTGATAATCAACCGCCACCGAGCGAACCGATGGCAGCGCCTCGCCTTCATTGAGGCTGCCGTCCATGATCCGCGCGATCATTTGATCCTTTAATTGCCGATAAATCGGTTGATCTTCTTTCCATGTGATCGTCACAAGACAGTCCTTTTCTTAATCGAATACGAAACAGCGTTTTTCGGGAAACCCCCACAAAGCCGCGATGGAGGCCTTCGAACGTGCGCTGAACCCGTTGTGATCGGAAATGACCGCCTCAGGACGCCCAAATGGAGGAAGATGCACTAAACATGCCGTTGGTCTGGGCGCTGAAGCCCGCCCCACAACGGGTTTCGGACCGAGCACTTTGATGATGTGAAGACATCAACGTTCCGGCACCGAGGCTTGTGGCAGCTCTCGAGGCGGACCGTTTGTAAGGTAATTTTGCATAACCACGCATTGCGTATTCCTTTCACTTTCCGACTTTAGGGCGGCGACTCATGAGGCCTTCGCCGCAATCATGGTGTTATACATAACTAATACACTGATTATGTCAAGCCGTTATATGAAAGAAATATAATCCCAACTCGCGATCATGATGAGCAGCGTGAAGGAGATGTTGAGGAGAATGCCATAGCCGAAGCCTGCAACGAAGCTCTTCACCACCGATTTGATCCAACCCTGACCCGAGTAAATCTTAAGGGCCACAGTCAGATAAATAGAGGTAACGATGAAGAAGGCGCCGGCCATAGGCCAGCCTCCAAATCTGCCATCGGTGAGTGCGACGAGGGTAAACATCGCCATCAGCAGGAAAAACATAAAGACATGATAATGAAGCGAAAACAGGAGATGGCCAACGAGAACAAGCTTGCGCCGCACATAGAGCAGTCCCAGGAGCAAACTGAAGAGCGGGAGCTGAATGATCAACAGGCGTGGCAGATATTCATTGATTAGCCGGTTGAAGGCGCGCGGATCGCTCATCACCCGGTTGATCCCCGTCATCAGGTTGCGACTAAACTCCTGGGACTTTTCGTCTTCATCCTGAAGATCGACCTTCATGATCTGTTGGATGACCTCTTCATTGAAAATCCCACTGATTGTCTCCGGCGGGGGCGCGGGCACAAACACCTCGAATGAGGCGCCGCTCAGATCGAATATCTGAGGCGCTTCGGTGCCTTCACCTCCCTCACCGCCGAAACGCGCGGTGATCTCTTCGGCAAGTGCATCCTCATAGGTCACCTCTTGCGTGAGCGAACGTGCGCGCGCGGTGGTGACCGCTTCTTCAACCTGGGCGATCCGCGCGCGTTCCTCATCGCTGATCCTGATATTGAAGATGGCAACATCTGTTAGTTGCAATACGAGAAATAATAACAAAGTCGCCCCAAGATAAAGCCGGATCGGCGGCACATACCGGGCACGCCTACCGTCCATATAATCGCGCGTGATACGTCCTGGAAAAACGGCAAGCGAGCCGAGCGTTCGCCAGAGCCGCGCCTCAAAAGAGAAAATGGCGTCCAGCGTATCCGCGATAAATGTGATCGATGAACGCCTTGCATTGAGGTCGCGCTGGCCGCAGCGATGACAGTAAATTCCGCGAAGGTCGGCCCCGCAGTTCAGGCAGCGCTTCTTGATCATGCTATCGCTCCCGCTTTAGGGTCAGGACCCTAGATTTGATCGGCTTGCCTTTTTATGCACAAAAACGCCATGTTGTGTCATTCGATCGGTTTTTGTGGATAGGAATTCGAAACAAGATGAACGAGAATAAGGGCTGCATTTCCAAAATGAGGATCCGGACCATCCTGCCGCGTTTTGCAGGGTATGGTTTGCTTTTGGTAGCCGCCGGACTTGCATTTGCAATGAATGTAACATCGGCCAACGCCCAGGAGATCGACCCCGCGACCCTGGCGCGATGTGCGGCGATTGTTGACCAGCGCGACCGCCTACAATGTTATGATCAGGCGATTGACGGTCTCACCCAGGAAACCCGTGAGCAGGCCGAAGAACGCCGCCGGGAAGAGCAACGCGAAGCCGAGGCCCGCGCCCGCCGCGAACAGGAAGAGAAAGCGCGCCGGGAAAGGGAGGCCCGAGAGGCCGCGGAAAGGGCCAGACTTCAGGCCGAAGAACGCCGCCGACAAGCGGAGATCGATCGCGAAAAGGCGAAGATCGACAATTTTGGTAAGGAAGCGGTCGACACCGAGAAAGAACGCGCGCGCAAGGAAAAGGCCAAAACCACCGCCAAACGGATTTCCGCGCGCGTCACCGATATACGGTTCAACCGCGCCGGGCAATTTATGGTCGCGCTGGATAACGAGCAGGTTTGGAAACAAAAGGGCGCCGATCGTTTCCTTCGCAAACGCAACTATGATGGGGCTGTCTCGATCAAAAAGCGGTTCCCGAGTGGATATCTGATGACCTTCGAGGACATCGGTCACACCTTTGCTGCGACTCGCGTCCGTTAAAAGCTTCGGACATCAACGTTCAGGGGCAGACTTGAGATGCCGGTCGAAAAACCGGAAAATCGTCTCATAAAGATGCTTCTGACGGGTCTTACCCCGAATGCCATGGCGCTGCCCCGGATACGTCATCATCTCAAAAGGGATCGCGCGTTCCTGTAAAAAGGCATAGAGCCGGGTGGAATTGTCGAAGGTGACGTTATCATCCGCCATCCCGTGGATCATCAACAGCGGCGTCGAAATGCCGTCTGCATGCGCGAGCACGCGTGATTTTTCATACCCGACTGCATTTGTTTCAGGATGACCGAGATAGCGCTCGGTATAATGCGTGTCATAAAGCGTCCAGTCGGTCACAGGGGCCCCGGAGACAGCTGCCGCGAATTCCTCGCCGGCTTTTGACGCCAACATCAGCGTCATATAGCCCCCATAGCTCCATCCCCAAACACCGACGCGAGCTGGGTCGACAAAGGGCCGTGCCTTCAGAAACTGAACACCGGCTAACTGATCCGCGACTTCGACTTCGCCCAGGTGTCGCGAGATTGCGGTCTCAAAGGCAACGCCTCGATTATCGCTCCCCCGGTTGTCGATCCGGAAGACGACATAACCGCGCTCGGTGAAAATCTGGTCCAAAAGACGGCGCCAGCCGCGCTGTACCGTCTGTACATGCGGCCCCCCATAGACGTGCAAGATTGCAGGGTATTTTTTGTTGGGGTCAAAATCATGCGGCTTCGCCAATTCGTAATGAAGCGTCACACCATCTTCATTTTGAAGTGTATCAAACTCGCGAAGTGGCGCCCGACCTGCGTAGGGGACGTAGGGATGGTCGCCCTCGACCTTGTTTTCAGCAAGCCAGGTGATCACATCGCCCGCCTGGTCAAACAGACCGATTTGCGGGGGCTGATCCGGCCGCGACCGCGATGCCAGAAATTGCCCGGTCAGTGCCTTCTCGACCTCCCCATTTGATACTGCCGGGCGGAAATCGAATCCATACCAATCGGCACCATCGACAATGGTTTTCAGCGGGGCATTGTTATCTCGATAGGAAACCGCATAGAGCCATTCGGCAAGCGGATCATCGCGGTTTGCGGAAAAAAAGACCTGTCCGCTGGCTTCATCGATTCGTTCAATCGCCTTCACCGACCAATCGCCGTCGGTGACCTGCCGAACGACCTCTCCGCCGCCATCCATCAAATAGATGTGGCGGAACCCGTCTCGCTCAGATGTCCAGAGATAGCCATCACCTTCAGCAAGTGGTTTCAGGTCATTTGTGAGATTAATCCAATGAACGGCATCTTCGTTCCAAAGCGGCGCCGCAGAACCCGTGGCGACATCATACCGTGTCAAAGTCAGTTTTTGTTGCGAGCGCGGTTGGGTTTGTACGATGAGATGTTGATTGTCCGGGTGCCACGTCACACGCGCGAGATATTCAGTGCCGTCAGGCAGGGGTAAATCTATCGACTTGGCTGATTGGAGGTCAAACAGCTTGAGCTCGACCATGGCATTGGTTGCACCGGCTCGCGGATAACGCTGCTGAACGACATCAACGCCTCCCGCGCCAATGTCATAGCGCGGAATGATCTCAACCCCGCTTTCATCGACCTTGGTAACGGCAATGAACTGATCATCGCCCGACCACCAGTAGCCCGTGTACCGACGCATTTCTTCCTGAGCTACAAATTCGGCAACGCCATAGCTGATCGCGCCCGCCCCCGCAGTTGTGACCGCTCGTTCGCGGTTTTTGGCCAGGTCATAAATCAACAGGTTCTGATCCCGAACAAAAGAAACATACCCACCGCCAGGCGAAAAACGTGCATCGGTTTCAAAGCTCGGGTTGCTGGTGATTTGCTCGATGCGTACGTCACCGTTATCAGCGTCACCGCCGATGTGCGCGAGAAACAAATCACCCGAAAGGGGTACCAAAACCTTCGTACCGTCTGGATGCCAGCTGTATTCAACAATTCCCGATGACTGTATTCGCTTACGCTCGCGACGCGCTTTTTCAGCCTCGGAAAGGGCAACAGCTTCAAACGAGGCTGAGTCGACGAGAACCCGGTGTTCACCCGCCGCAATCTCGTAGACCCATAGGTCATTGGTGAGATAATCCCCGTCTTTTGGCTTGAGATAACTGACAAAACGGCCGTCTGGCGAAAAGCGCGCAAGCGACGGGACGGCGCCGTTCAGGTCGGGGTCGGAAAACAGGCGTTCGATCGTCAATGGTAGGTCTGACGGGGGGGAAGAAGCGAGCATAGGATCGGATACACTTTCATGGAGGGCAAGTTCCGCGCGCGGTGCGGCCGTGACTGACGACGGGGAAGTGACGACTGTCACCAAAGCGAGCGGCAGGGTGAGCTGCCGAATAATTTGAAGGGTTTTCACGTGCGCGGGGTCTTTCATCGGTCAACAGGAGCATGGGCCCAACAGAAAAAAGCACCTGCGGTAAAACCGCAAGTGCTCTTTCAGATTGTAATCTAGATTTGCTGCCCGCTCGGTGTTCAGCGGACGTCAACCAAGGTTTCTCTGGTGACAGGCGATCCCTTAGGAAAGACTATCTGGAGGAAAGACTACCTCGCCCTTAAGAGAGGATACCCGGCCAGTTGGCATCAGCTGATTTGATATAGCCAGGCTTATCTTTGAACCACTTTTTCTGGATGCCTTTTGAGTAGTTCAAATAGAGTTTGCCTTCATGGATGTGCCACGCCTCTGGATCGGTCGGCGCCGTTTTTCCTTTTGCGGCGGCATACGCGCAGTATCCCCCATACTGCGGGGCATAAGCGGCGGGGTCAGCCTTAAACTTGTCCAGGTTTTCCTGGCTTGAAAAACGCCATTCGGCATCGTTCCAACTATAGGCGAATTCTTTTGAACCCTTCACAGGCTCACCGGCTGTAAAGTAAGCAACGGTGTCATAACCGCTGACTGCCACACTCTTTTTTTGATAAACTTCAGGTTTGGCGGCGAACGCGACCGAACCGATAAAGGCAACCATCAAAGCCAAAAGGCCAGCCACGCCATTGCGCATAACTGCTTGCATAATCTATCTCCTGCTAACGAACGTAAAACGAAACATATCCCAGCGATCATGGTTCGATCACCGTTGACGCTTAGATGGCTGCATATACCAAACTTGCGAATCACCTGTTGATCATCATTCTGTGATCATTCTGATTATTTCTGCTATGAAACTAATCGCAGTCTTTTTGGACTAGGTGTTTTTCGCAGGCATCGGCGTCTTGTTTGCGCTACTGTCATCTATCGGTGTTGCGAGATTTGCCAGTTTAGAGGCGTTAGGAACGGAGAGGCAGAGTGTCTGGAAACCTACTAAATTCCGTGAAGCGAGTGGTGCGCTGGGTGTTAAAAATGTGGGCACCACTCCTGGTCATCTTTGGCCTCTTTTCGTTGTCTTTTGCCCTCTTGGTCGGCAAGCCCGCCCCGGAAGAGCGTGCGCGCCTCGTTGAAATCCCCATCGTGCGGGTCGTCGAGGCGAATGCCGAAGACCGCAGTATCGTTGTTGAGGCACAAGGCACAGTCAGCGCTTTGCGTGAGATTGAATTCGTTCCTGAAGTGGCCGGAAAAGTTATCGACGTTGCGCAAAATTTCGTTTCGGGTGGGTTTTTCGTTACCGGCGAAGTGCTCATAAAGATCGATCCGCGCGATGCCGAATTGCGGTTTGAACAGGCGAAAGCCGCCGCCACCCAGTTGGAAGCCCGGTTGGCGTTTCAGCGGCGCCAGGTTGGTCGACTTGAAAAGCTTGTCGGTAACGCGAGCGCGCCAGAGCAGCGTCTCGATGACGAGAAAACCACGCTCCGAACGCTTGAATTCGATGTTCGTCAGGCGCGTCTCGACCGTGATAATGCGGCACTTCAGCTGGCCAGAACCGAGGTTCGCGCCCCTTTTAACGGCCGCGTGCGGACCGAGTCGGTTGATATCGGGCAATATGTGACCCCGGGTCAATCCATGGGCCGGATCTATTCAACCGATATTGCTGAGGTGCGGCTCCCCATTACCGATCGGCAGCTTGGTTTGCTGGACCTGCCCCTTGGTCAAGCGATGATCGAAGGGCCATCGGTTAAGATCACAGGGCGGCTCGCGGGCCGCGAACGAAGCTGGCAAGGCCGGATTGTGCGGGTTGAAGGCGCTGTTGACACCTCGAGCAGAGTTTTCTTCGTGGTGGCCCATGTTGACGATCCTTATGGACGAAAACTTTCGGAAACGATGATTGCTGAAGGGAAAGATCCCCGTTTTGTCGAAGACTCGGAGTTTCCGTTGACGGTAGGTCTCTTTGTGACCGCAGAGATTGAGGGCCGCCGGTTTGAAAAGGTATTCTCCCTTCCCCGTACTGCGCTTCGTGATGGCAATTCGGTGTTTCTGGTGGACGATGGTCGCCTCATTAGCCGTCCGGTCGAGGTTCTGCGTGATGCCCCCGAAGAGGTTGTGGTTTCAGGGGACCTGAATGACGGCATGTTGGTTGTCACGAGCCCCTTGAGCAATCCCGTTCCTGGCATGCGCGTGCAGCCCGCGGATGACCCTGAACGCGAACCCGTCTCGAAACTGCCAAGCCTGACAACACCCCAAGCCAGCAGCGTCGGCGCACCAGGCTAAGGAACGGCCAAGACCCAAATACAGCATAAGGATCAGTTCCGCATGAATGGCATCATTGCTTGGTTTGCGAACAATAAAGTCGCCGCCAATCTGATCATGATCATCATCATCGTGTTCGGGATTGGGTCTCTGTTCAGTCTCAACAGGGAGTTTTTCCCAGCCGCGGAGGTTGAAGACGTCCGAATCACGGTTGCTTATCCAGGCGCAAGCCCGCTCGAAACCGAAGACCGGCTTTGTATCCGCATGGAAGAGGCGGTTTTCAATCTCGACGGCGTCAAAAAAGTTGAATGTGTAGCCCGCGAAGGCTCGGCCACGGCTACCGTCAAAAAACGCTCCGATGCCGATAAGCTTAAGCTTTTGAACGATGTGAAATCGCGGATCGACGGCATCAATACCTTCCCGCAGGAAGCCGAGCGCCCGTCGATTTCGCAGGATACCTTTCGTGCGCAAGTGATCTCGCTTTCGGTTTATGGCGATGTCACGCCACGTATCTTAAAGGAGTGGGGTGAGCAGATCCGTGACGAGGTTGCAGAGCTGCCGAGTGTCGATCTCGCTGAGCTGCGCGGTACGCTGCCCGATGAGATTTCAATCGAAATCAGCGATGCCGGCCTACAAAGGTTTGGCCTTACATTTGAATCGGTTCGCCAGGCAATTGCCCAAAATTCAATCAACCTGTCGGCAGGCACAATTCGCTCGCAATCCGGAAACATCAACTTGCAAACGCGTGGCCAGGCCTATGACCGTCAGGACTTTGAAAATATTGTTTTGATCGACCGGCCCGATGGCACGAAAGTGTTTGTGAAAGACGTCGCAAAGGTGATCGATGGCTTTTCCGATGGCGATGTCATCTTACGCCACAACAGTCAGCCCGCTGTTTTCGTTGAAGTCTTCGCAACAGCAAACCCCAATATTGTGCGCACCGCCGCCGCGGTGAATGAATATGCCGAAGATTTGCGCAGGCGCGTTCCCGATGGTCTGAATATCGATGTCTGGAACGACAACTCGGAGGTGCTCCAACAGCGCACGTCATTGTTGCTTTGGAACGCATTAAGCGGGTTCCTGCTGGTCTTTCTGGTGCTGATGCTCTTCCTCCGCTTCAAGGTCGCCGCCTGGGTCGTTGTCGGGATCATCGTCGCCTTCTTGGGTGCGCTTTGGCTGCTCCAGTTTACCGGCGTCTCACTCAATATGATTTCACTATTCGCGTTCCTTATGGTTCTCGGAATCGTCGTTGATGATGCGATCATTGTCGGTGAAGCGATCCACCGACAGACCGAGCTTGGGATTTCCGATGCCAAGGCCGCGATTAAAGGCACGCTGAACGTCTTCAAGCCCGTTTTGTTTGCGGTGCTGACGACCATGATTGCCTTCTCGCCGATGTTATTCGTGCCTGGGCCCGCGCGTAATTTCGCGGTTGTGATCCCGATCGTTGTGATCTTGTGCTTGGGCTTTTCACTGCTGGAATCGTTACTGATCCTGCCATCGCACTTGTCGCACCTCGGCAAGCCCAAGCCACCGCGTAATATTTTCGCCCGCGCCCTCAATTGGCTGCAAAACCAGTGCACCCGGGGGATGGATGCCTTTGTCAATCGGATTTACCAGCCCCGGCTGAAATGGGCGCTGGACCACCGTTTTGTCACGATCATCATCTTTGCACTTTGTTTCAGCGTGTCGGTTTCGATTTGGGCGGGCGGATGGCTCAAATTTAATTTCCTCCCCAACATCAGCGCAAACTTCGTTCAGGCTCAGGTGACAATGCCTGAGGGTACATCAATCGTTACCGTGCAGTCGGTTTACGAACGCGTTGAAAATGCCGCGAAGAGATTGGAAACTGATCTGAGGCGGGAGTTTCCGGATATCGCCGAACCGTTCCAATTTACAATCGGTTTCGCGGATAACAATGACCTCAGAATGTGGGTGATCACCGACGAGAAAAACGTCAAAACCCTGCCGGCTCCCATGATCACCGAACGCTGGCGCACGGAAATCGGCGATCTTCCAGAAGCGGAAGAAGTCAAATTTTCGTCCACCTTCAACCAGGTTGGCAAGCCAATTTCGATTGCGCTTGCGTCAGACGATATCGAAGCGCTCAAAATCGCGACCGATAAAGTCAAAGACCGATTGGCCGAATTCCAGGGCGTTTATGATATTCGCGACAGCCAATCCTCGTCACGACGCGAAATTGAATTGCTCCTCAAGCCCAATGCGCGGATTCTGGGGCTCACGCTTAGCGATTTGGCAAGCCAGGTTCGGCAGGCATTCTTCGGGGGTGAAGCGCAACGCGTGCCGCGCGGACGCGATGACGTGCGTGTTATGGTGCGGCTACCCGAAGCGGAACGACGCTCGATATCCACGCTGCAAGACCTGCGGATCCGCACGGCGACGGGTACTGAAGTCCCGCTCGAGTCAGTTGCCGAGCTTCGCTATGTGCAAGGGTTCTCAGAAATCCGTCGCGAGGACCGCAAACGTGTTTTGAAGGTGACTGCTGATGTCGCACCCGACGCCGAAAGCCCGGGCAACATCATCAAGAGCCTGTTTGAAACCGATGTACCGAAATGGCAGCGTGAGTTTCCCCAGGTTAAGATCGGACGCGACGGAGACTCGCGCGATCAGGCCGAGTTTTTCGGGGCACTCGGCCAGTATGGCTTGCTCGCCATTTTCATCATCTATGCGCTACTTGCCATCGCATTTCAGTCTTATGGCCAACCGATCATCATTCTGACTGCCATTCCGTTTGGCTATATGGGGGCGATTATCGGTCATATGATCATGGGGGTGGATCTCGCCATGTTCTCCTTCCTTGGGATTGTTGCGGCTGCTGGCGTGGTGGTGAATGATAATCTCGTGCTGATCGACGCGGTCAACCGTATGCGCCATGAAGAGGGGAAATCCCTTCGCGAGGCGCTGGAAAGAGCGGGGGGAGAGCGGTTCCGACCGATCATTTTGACCTCGCTCACTACATTTGTCGGGCTTTTCCCGATCATGATGGAAACCAGCATTCAGGCCCAGTTTTTGATCCCAATGGTGATTTCACTGGGGTTCGGCGTTGCCTTTGCAACGGCCGTGACACTGATTTTAGTACCGGCGCTTTATGGGTTTGGGCATGACGTGAAATATGCGATTAAAGGCTCATCGGCATGGTTGGGGCGCGAGTTTTCCGCATCATTTGCATGGACATTCGGCGGGCTCTTCAACTGGCTATATCGGCTGGTCATCAAACAACCACCGACACCGCCGGGTGAGTAATGGGAGACCAGCTTCGTCTCAATATACCGGATTTTGAGCCGAGGGCACCGTGGTGGTCGGGTGACCTCCAAACCGTACGCAATACATTCATCGGCGCGAATGCCGACCTCAGTCCCTGGCCAGAGAAACGCCGCGAATTTGTCTCTGGCGGGGGCGATGATGACCGCCTTGCGGGACGATATCAGGACCCGGCCGAGATGGGCGCGGATCATGCCTGTGCATCCACAAGGCAGTGGACCGCCCAACAAACCGCAAGCCGACCGCTCGTCATCCTCGTTCACGGCCTTACCGGTTCAGCCGATAGCCTGTACCTGACGCACACCGCGAAAGAACTCTTAACGCACGGCTTTCGTGTGATGCGTCTCTCTTTGCGCGGGTCCCCTCCGGTTGCTGAGTATTGCACAAAGCAATATCACGCCGGGCTGACTGCTGATCTGGTTGCCGTTGTTGACCAATTGCCAAGCGGATGGGTGAAATCCGGGGTTATTTTTATCGGCTTTTCGCTCGGCGGCAATATGGTGATGCGCCTTGCGGGAGAGGGTCTTCTTGGCGACAGGCTCCATGGTGTTGCTTCGGTCTCTGCCCCGCTTGATCTGAAGGGGTGCCAACGCCGCATTATGCGTCCGCGTAACTGGCTCTATCACAGGCATATTTTGAAGCTGATGGTGGAAGGTGCCGCCGCAAATGCGCTCCCCCATCAGTTGCGCCAGCGTCTTCCCGGTCTCAAAACCGTTTACGAGTTCGATGATCAGATCGTCGCGGCGCTCCACGGTTTTGAAGGGGCCGATGATTATTATGCGCGCAATTCTGCCGAAGGCGTGGTTCGCGATATCGCCTGCCCGACCCTCATCATTCATTCATGGGATGACCCATGGATCGACCCCGGCGTGTACAAGCGCCTGCGCGGTGATTTGCCTGGACATCATCACCTGGTCATGAGCGACGGCGGCGGACATCTTGGTTTTCATGTCCGCGGGCTCGAGACAACGTGGCACGACCACATTCTGACGCAGTTTTGTTTGGGAACCCTAGCGTAGTCGAGCTCAGCTTTCTTTGAATTCACCCACAATTTGCGCATATGCGGGGCGCGGGCGTTCCTTCAACTGCGCGGGCGGGTGGCCAAAAAAGAGATACCCCGCGACCGCCGCGTCATCGCTTTCGAGAAATAGCTCGCCGCCGGGCACAGCACGCAACCAATGATCACGTACCCCGCGAGAATAGGCGGGCCAGCCCGTTAGCCATTGACCCGCAAGGCCGAGCGAAGACGCCGCAACCAGCATATTTTGGCAGGCGGCCCCCGCGGACAATAGCTGTTCCCAGAGCGGAATCTTATGCGGCACCGTAGGCGTTGCGAGCACAACGACCATAACGGGCGCTTGATCGGCAAAGGTTGCTAACCCCTTCACGGTTGCAGCGGCCGGATTGGGCGTTTCGGCCTCATAGGTATCTGCGATCAACCGGCCAGCCGCATGTCGCGCCCCACCCTTCACGACCAAAAACCGCCAGGGTGTGAGCTTGCCATGATCGGGCGTACGCATCCCTGCCGTCAGGATTTGTTCCAGTTCGACGTCATTGGGGCCGGGGCCAACCATGTCGCGCGCCTTCACTGATCGACGGGTCAGCAGCAGGTCGATTGAGGAGCTATTTCGGTTAAAGACGTCGCAGGGTAGGAGTTCATTCACTTGAGGCGCAAAGTTTTGTGCGTGAGCGGTCGTCGACATAAGGCAGGCTTTCATTCTGGCGTTCCGATTTCACCACCGCTATGTATGACCAGAGCGCCTGTCATCAAGCTTCGATGCACCGCATTTTGCAAACACAGATTTTCCGCAATGATAGCCTAGCAGGATAAAGAGGCTAAGCATCCACATCAGACGGTTAAACATCGGTAGGGAAGAAACGTATGCAATCTATGTTTGAGAGCATCCGAACCATAATGGGCAGGGTCGCAATCGGGTTTATCGTCACCCTGTGCGCGGCATGTGGGTTTACCCAGTCAGCTGCCGCAGAGATCAGTCTTCGCCCAGGGTTTCAAGCCCAAGTGTTTGCGGAAGGCGTCGGGTCCGCAAGGCACATCGTGGTCAACGAAAACGGCGATGTTTATGTCGCTTTGAGGCGTCAGACCAACGGCAGCGGGATCGTCGCCTTGCGTGACACAACGGGCGATGGCGAAGCCGACGTCATCAAATATTTCGGCGACCTTCGCGGCACGGGCATCGATATTTTTGATGGCTATCTTTATTTTGGCGCCGATGACCGCGTCGTTCGTTTCAAGCTCACCCCCGGAGAACTCGTCCCGAAAAGCAAAGCTGAAGTCATCGTCGGTGGCTTTCCGCGCCAGCGCCAACATGCCGCAAAATCAATCGCCTTCGACGGCAAAGGCGGGCTCTATGTTAACGTCGGTGCGCCTTCGAATGCTTGCCAGGAAAAGGCCCGAACACGCCGCTCTCCGGGCCTCGCCCCCTGCCCCCAACTCGAACGACAAGCGGCCATTTGGAAATTCAATGCGCGTATCCCGGGGCAGTCTCAAGCCGATGGAACGCGATATGCACATGGCATTCGAAATGCGGTTGCGCTCGACTGGAACCCCGTCGACGACGCCCTCTATTTTGCCCAACACGGGCGTGATCAACTCGGATATCTCTTCGGAACGCTTTACAACGACGAGCAGAACGCGGCCCTTCCCGGTGAAGAAATTCACAAGGCGCGCCCGGGGAAAAGCCACGGCTGGCCCTATAGCTATTATGATCCGATCCAAAGCGCGCGGATGCTGGCCCCCGAGTATGGCGGCGATGGCAAGCTGGTCCTGACGTCGGGAACCACTGTTAACGATGGCGTCGAAAACGATCACGCGAGCCCGGTGACCGCTCTTCCTGGCCATTGGGCCCCCAATGATATGCTCTTTTATCAGGGGCGGCAGTTTCCAGCTGAATACAGTCGTGGCGCTTTTGTTGCCTTTCATGGGTCATGGAACCGCGCGCCGCTTCCCCAGCGCGGCTATAATGTGACCTTCGTTCCTATGGTTGATGGTCGGTCGCTCGCCGAACCATTTGTCTTTGCCGATGGGTTCAAGGGCGCTGATCCGTTGGCGAGCCCGCGAGACGCGAAATATCGGCCCATGGGCCTTGCGCAGACCCCTGACGGCGCGCTGATGATTGCCGACTCGGTACAGGGTCGAATTTGGCGGATCACCTATGCTGCCGAATAAATGCCGAAAGCGTCGTCTCAAGGCAACGCGCCTGTGCCTTCTGGCCGCGTTCGCTTTCCACCGTATGACTGGTGCCGCATGGGCTGAAAACCTTACTCCCGGGCAAGCGCCTTACGCGGAACATTGCTTGAGCTGTCACCAGGCCGACGGCGGCGGGGTGCCTTTCGTGAATCCCGCCCTCGCCGGAGGGGTGATCACCACGGGGCCTTCGGACCTGTTGATCGGTTTCGTGTTGGCCGGGAGCGGCGATTCTACCGACGGCGAATGGGAAAACCCGATGCCGGGGTTCGCCCATCTCGATGACAAGGCCCTCGCGGCAATACTGACCTATGTTCGTACAAGCTTTGGGAATAAAGCCGCGCCGATAGACGCTTCGGAAGTTGCTGCCGCACGCGCCCAGAAATAGCGCCAACGAGTTTTGAGTATGTCTATTCGGAATGCGGTCCTCCTCGGGTTTGCGGTAATGTGTCAGGCTGCGCATACAAAGGCGCAGGTTCCTGTGCCTGAAATGGAGGCCCTGACGATCTGGGGGAATGCCCGGCGCGGCGATGCGGCTCCCGGGTTTTCACGTCAGGCCCTTACTGGCGATGATCTGCTCGCCAACCCTGCACTCACGCTTGACGATATTTTGCGCCGCGCCGGCGGGTTTTCGCTTTTTCGCAGGACCTCCAGCCGCGTCGCCAACCCTACGATCCAAGGGCCATCGCTCAGAAATTTCGCACCCAACGGCGCGGGGCGGGCGCTGGTTTTGCGCGATGGCGTTCCCCAGAATGACCCGTTCGGCGGCTGGGTCTATTGGGGTGCCCTCCCCGGCGCGCAGTTTGGTCGGGTTGGCCTCCTTCCTGGGCAAGGAGCCGCCGATTATGGCAATGGCGCGCTCACCGGTGCCATCCTGCTCGATACCCGCGGGACCGCAGAGCGCGGCGCATTCAGGCTTGCGGGCGGCACACTTGATAGCGCCGATGGCTTTGGAATGCTCTCGATTGACCTCGGGCCACATTCCGCGCCCCGGCGGACGTCACTTTCCGTTACAGGATTTGGCATCACCAGTGACGGCCATCTTTTGGTATCGCCCGAAATCGCAGGGCCTGCCGACGTGACAGCATCACTCGACAGCTTTGGCGCAAACGCAACACTCGCCCACAAATTGCCCACTGGAATCGAGGCATCTTTCCATATTGCCGGATATCATGAAGAGCGAACGAATGGGTTCGACCTCGCTCCCAATTCAACAAGACTGATCGACGCGAGCCTCACGCTCACCTCAGATCGAGACGTAAGCCTGCCCTGGCGTCTCG
>JBCDDR010000002.1:0-35513 GCA_039180205.1 Pseudomonadota bacterium
AGGTGCAAAGCTCTTGCTGTGGAGCGCCCTTAAAGGCGGGCGAGAACCACCATGCAACAAATGCGAGACATGCAAACAGGAGCTCCCATCTCATACGGGTGCGGCCTTCTTAAAGGCTACCCGGATCAGCTGCGTTCTTGTTAGGGAGCATGTAGAAGACCGCACGCATAGACCGCCGCCGTATACCCGGCAGGCCCGGAACCGATGATAAGCACTTTAGAATGCAGAACTTCTGCCATTGCTATGTCCTTTTGCCTCAAATACCGGGGGAATGGTGACGCCGACCTCACCGTCGACGCGACCGATCAAATCCCCCGCTAAGCATATCCTGATTTGAACGCTATGTAAGGTGCGGTTTGAAAGATTGAAAGGGGCTCTTGATCAGCAGTTGGTGATTTGGAAACCGTCAGCGTCGCGCCCGGCGCCGGTCCTCGGGCCGCAGCCTCGCCATTCAGTCCTGATTGTCGAGGCCCGAACATTCAGGACTGAATACTTACGAACGCGAACGGCCTGCAACTTTCGATGATGGCGTCGCGCGCGGAAGACCAACCACAAGCTCTGCCACCTCTGTTTGCCACGCACCACGCCGCGCGTTCGGATCACGCCTCAGGAAAATGCGCCCGCCCATTTCCTTGATGAGCGTCTCAGCAAGAACCAATGCCGCCCGCCGTCTAGCGGTTTCACCTGATTGCAGGCCCCTCGCTGGCACATGTGCGACCAGGCGATCAAATTGAAAGGCCTTGTCCCACAAAGGTAACGGGATACGGACACCTGCCATTTCATCGTCGAGGACCTGATATGTGAGCGCGATTGGAGCGCCCGGATGGCCAAAACGAATAGCTTCCAGAAGCAACGTAGTGAGCACGCGCTTCAGCCCCTCCGGATCACCAATCACCGTCGCCGCCTCAACCGGTCCAAGGGCGCGATGTATGATAGAAATCTCGTTCGTCTTTTCAGTTTCCAAAACCGCCACGTCGATCAAGTCCCCCCATTCGAGCGCAACTTCTCCAAGGGGGTAGGAGCCATCCTCAAGCTTCGCGAGAAACAGGATATCGTTGAGAAGGGTTTCGATCGCCTGTGCGGCGGAGTGTATCCGTTTGGCTCGCGCACGATAGGCCGGAGAGACGGGGCCAAGGACCTGATTGTCGATCATTTCCGCAAATCCACCGATTGCGTTCAGCGGGGTCAGCGATTCGTGCGCAACCGCAGAGAGCTCATCGGTTGAGGTTTTCGCAAGCTCGTCGCTTAACCAGCCTGTTGCCGCGGCTTGCGCTTCATCCGCGGCGGAGGCCGCTTTCGGATCGGGTAGGAAACCCTTCGTATGCCAATGTGGTTGGATGTCTCCAAGCCGTTGAAACGTTGATTCGCTCTGGGTGGTTCCGCGAAATCCCTGAAACCGACCGGTAGGAAGATCAAAAACAGGAACCGCCGATAAGCGCTGCGAACGATCCGCAATGGTTATGGGCAAAAGGCGAAAGGGCGAGCGGCGATCAAGAGCGGTGTTCATGCGATCGCGTTGCTGCTCCTCCAAGATAAGCGCAACGAGCGATTGCCCAATCGCTTTGCTCGGAGCCAAACGCCATACCCTTGCAAGCTCCGGGGAAATTGAACGTAAACAGCCGAACCGGTCGGTTTCCCACTCACCGCCGAAAACGTCGTCGCCCGGGCCATTGCCATTTTTGAGATTTGGCGGTGAAAACGGATCTTCCGCAGGCGAGCCGCGGCCGCTCGATCCAGACGGGGCAATTCCATCGCCATTCTGGGGGGGGAAGTCGCTCGTTTCGGGCGAGCCCTCAGGAGGCGAATTCAGCGGAAGTGCGCTGGTTTCACCACTGACGAATGTATCATCACGCTCACCGGTCAATCCTTCGTCTGTGGAGAGCGATATCGTTTCGTCTGCGATCGCATGGGAAGTCTCACACTCAAAACGCTTCGGCGGCTCAACATAAGAACCAGTGGTGTCGGAGACCAGTTTCAAATGAGGCCCGTCGTTGCCTGACGTAAACAATCCCGATCTCGAGGCGAGTGACGGCGTATTCCAGGATGCTGAGACCTCATCATCAGGGCGAGCGGACCCGACTGAGCGTATTTCGTCTTTTGGAAGGGCGTTGACCGATGCTTCGGACGCTGCGATCGCTTGAGGCCCAAACAAATCGATAATTCGCTCGGAATCTTTCGCACGATCAGCGCGATTTTGGCGAAATGTCTCCAGCTTTTCGAGCAGATCGCGCACCTCATGCCCCTTCGACGCAGACACCTTGATATCGTCTTCATGGGTATCCGCTGAAGCATCTTCGGTCAGCGCGGGCAGAACGCTTTCTGAAGTCTCACCATCGCCATCAAAATCAGGGCGCAGATCATCAATATCCTCGCGGCGACTGACAAACTCATCAAACCCCGAAAGATCGATAACGGCTTGCGGCTTGCTCTCTTCTTCGATCTCGCTATCGTCGGTAGCGTGTGTTGCGTTGGTTGATTGTTGCGAAAGGTCCGCCTCTGCGGCGGGCGCAAACATGAAATCTTCGCCAAAACTCGGAAACAGATGCGGAGAAATGTCTCCACGCGCATGAAGGGCAGCGCGGTGCGGTTCACTCAGTTCGGGCAAAAGCGCCTGCCACTGATCATCGTCAAGTCTGAGCCCTGCAACCAAGGGTTCGATGGCAGACTCTTCATCATCGAACAAAACAATCAGATAATCGACTGCCGCATGTCGGACTGCGGCCACGGTTTTCAACACATGCTGACGTACATGGACAGGTACGCTAGAGCGCATACGCACAAGCAAATCCAACGCCTTTCGACGCTGATGAGGATGACGCACGCTCGCCCGGCGACACAGAAACAGGTCAACGATCTGACGGTAGACGCACGCCCGCAATGCCGGCGATAAATCCCCCTCAGCCAGGGCGCTCAATGCGCGAAGGCTATCGTTAAAATACAGCATTCCCCACCAAACCCACAAACGCAACTGGAGCCGCCTGGTTTCCCCGATGATGCAATTGAAACCCTTGTGCGACCGCGCCGCGATCAGGGTTCCGCCAGGCACTCATGCTCAACGTCAAAAAAACGGCGTTTTCCCCTACCCGTCTCTAAGACATTGAAATCGGATGCCGAAATCACTGCGGTGGAAAAAGTTCTGACCTTTTCCACCAACAATTACCTCTGTTTATGTTTACTCATGTACCAAACAAAATTCAGAAAAAACCAGTCACGCCAGCAACCACGAACCATCAATTCATGAGGTATAGCGCAAAAACCTGCGCAAGTCATGTCAGGATTTGGTACAATTTGTTTATTCTGGTTTCAGCTCGCCCTCGTTTCTTCGACGGAACATTTCTCATTCTAACGAAAATTTGAAAAGATAAACTCGCATTGTGATGCTTTATGTCTTAAACGAATACGAAAAGTAGCCAGATGTGAAATCTATCGAAGGGTTTTTGCAGGATTTAACGCGATCGCGATAGCTATGACGCTGTTTTGCCAACTGATTTGAAGCACAGCGGAAGTGGATGGAGTTTTGGGGAGAGGGATAAGCAAATGTCGCATGGAAAGCTGGATGCCGTTGATCGGCGAATTCTATATCATCTTCAGGAAGATGGTCGCATGACGAATGTTGATCTGGCGTCGAAGGCGGGGATCACAGCACCGCCATGCCTCAGACGCGTGCGCGCACTTGAAAAGCAAGGCTATATTCGCGGATATCATGCGGATCTCGACGCTGCCATGATGGGATATGGCATCACCGTTTTTGCGATGGTGGGCTTGAAACAGCAATCAGAAGCCGATCTCAAAGCCTTTGAACAGGCGGTTGCAGAATGGCCACTCGTTCGCGAGTGCTTTATGCTCAATGGCGAGATCGATTTTATTTTGAAGGTGGTCGCCAAGGACCTTGCCGAGTTTCAGCTTTTCCTGACCAGCCATCTGACGGCACTGGAAAACGTGGCGAGCGTGAAGACTTCGCTCACCATCCGCAATGCAAAGAGTTTGCCCGGCATTCCGATCACAGATCTCTAATCGGAAGCTACCCGAAGAAGTCGTCAAAGGCGATGTCACCCGGTGCGAATGGTCCGAAAACGACGATATAGCGAACGGATCAGTTTCAAGCTTGGCCGCTCAATGAAATAGGTCATGGCACTTGCGATGGTGAGTGCGACCGCAAGCGCCGTGCCGGTGGATATCCAGAAATCGAAACCTCCCTCATACAGGCTTTTCATAATGCGATAGCCGATATTCTGGTGGGTGAGGTAAAGACTGTAGGAAATCGTCCCCAAAAACACGAGAGGGCGCAGCGCAATCCATTTGAGCCAGCCCGATACAAATCCGATGAACGCCGCATAAAAAACCGTAATGAATGCCATTTCCACCAGATCGTAACGGAGGAAATTAACGGCGTAACTACCGATGATTAATGAGAGGGGGCCGAACGACCAGCCATCACGCCGCACGATATAGAAGGCAATGCCGGCAACAAAAAGCTGGCCATAGGTGAGGACGAGATACCCGATAATCCTGCCAACCCAGACGTCTACTTCGGCAAGCCCGGTTGCCACCGTGATCGCGCCTGCGATCAGCCACACCCAACAGAATAGTCTGATTTTATCGAGCGCCCCACACGCAAACGCCAGGCAGACCAATGCGTAAAAACAAAGTTCGACAGTCAGTGTCCAATAGACGCCATCGACATGAGGCACGAAGGGTTTGTGCATCAATGTAAAGTTCAAGAACACCTGCGTAATCGTTACCTCAAGACCCGGCAAAGGGGCGATGGCAAGAACGGTCGCAGTCAGGATGACCGCAAACCAAAAAGGTGGGAAAATTCGGGAAAAGCGCGAAACGACGAAGTCGGCAGGGACCTTGCAGCGCAGGACAGTCATGAAAATCACAAAGCCCGAGATCATAAAAAAGAGCTCGACCCCCAGATAACCCAACGTGAGCCGGAAGGGGGGAAGTTCCGGGTGCCGAAACAACTCGTGATAGCGCTGGGTATAATGATAGATCACCACGACCAGTGCGGCTATGCCCCGGAAAACGTCGAGCTCAAGAAGGCGCCCATCAGACACCTTCAGGCCGGGTGACCGCTCCGTGGTGCTGGCTGCCGAGCTTATGTGAACAGCATCACGGGGAGGGGCGGATGCCATGAGGACGCTGTCCTATTTCTTCCAGGTGAGAACCGACGAGACGCCATAATTCCAGACCACACCCACCAGCACACCCGCAATGGCCGAAAGCCACCAGGCGGTATCGAGGTTATAGATATATTGAGCGACACCCACGTTGCCGATCGCGCCGACGGCGCAAATCGCGTAGAATGAAAGGAGCCCGGTGAAAAAGCGGGTCCCGGTCAGGCGTTTATCGCGATAGGTGATAAAGTTGTTGAGGATATAGTTGAACGTCATCGCGACGATGGTCGCAATCCCCTGCGCGATCGCAAAACCGATCGCCAACGCCTTGAAGGCCACCCCAAGCACGGCGAGATGGACAATCAGGCCCAGCCCGCCAATCGCGGCAAACATGACAAAGCGCACGGGCACGATATGCCCGACCATTTTATCAAGCAGCATCACGAGGTATTCCCAGGCGACAGCACTATCGAGCTTGCTCTCACCGGCGACGCGCGTGCGGAATTCGTAAGGTAGTTCTTTCACTTTCAGTGGTTCGGGTGATGAGGCCACCAGGTCCAGCAGAATTTTGAACCCAATTCCCGAGGTCTCCCGAACCGAGCGGGTAAAGGCCTCTCGCGTCACCATAAAAAATCCGCTCATAGGATCGCTCAAGCGCACATTTTTGAGCACCATGTCAGACAGCCTGGTTGCGAATTTCGATATTGACTGGCGGCTTTCTTCCCAATCCCCGAACCCGCCGCCCTCGACATATCGGCTCCCGACCGCAAGGTCATAGCCGTCCGCGCGCAATGCGTGCAGCATATCGGGTAGAATTCGCTCATCATGTTGCATATCGCCATCAATGACCGCGAGATAGGGTGCAGGCGTTGCCAGCATCCCTTCGATGACCGCAGTGGAAAGGCCGCGCCGACCGATCCGCTGCACGACGCGGACGCGGGGATTGTTACGGCCGATTTCGCGCACCAGATCGGCGGTGCCATCGGTCGAGTCATCATCGACAAACACGGCTTCCCACGTGACCCCAGTCAAGGCATCGTCGAGTTTGGCGAGCAGCGGTCGTACATTGTCAAATTCATTGAGCACGGGGATGATCACCGCGACGGTCAAATCCCCCGCGGACGCGGGCCGGGGTGCCGCATCAGCATTCACCGCACGGTTTTTGCCTTCAGCATCGATTTCGGTCTCAAGCACAACTTCAGACAGTTTTGCGGACATTATCGATCATTCCCCCTTGGCCACCCGTCTCAACAGGCTTTTTCGGCGATATCACCATGCGAATACTGATCATAGCGAGCAATAGCAAAAAGAAACTGAACAAACTGATCCATGGTGCCAAACGTTCAAGCGCGACACCTGCCCAGGAAATGCTGACGCTTTGCGCTCCTTGCGGTGCTTCCAAACGGATGAGACCGCTTTGCCTGTCCTTCGTTAGCGGCACAGTTTCGCCATTCATCGCGACCTCTAGCGCGGGAAAGGCGAAGAAAGGTAGGATGATTGGTTGTTGCGTGGGTGACGTGAAAGCCAGTTCCCACCCGGATTTGATCCGGCGGCGCGGGCTACACGACAGTCGTTGCCGTGCGCATTCGCCCTGCCAGCCACCGCTGTCTCGATAGTCACGCCAACCACTCTCAGGTGGCAAATATTCGCCGAGCCCCTTGTAAGGAATGAGTTGATCCTCCCGGCTCGCAAGTGGCGTTCCATCCATCAGGGCATTTTTCGAAAGAATGGCGATCCCCATCGCGGCATGAAGGGCGATGGGCAAGGCAACGATCACGAGGCCAAGATGCTCCCGTTTAGGTGCAAGCCGTACCCATGCGTACGCGGCGAGGATGAGCGCGATGGGCGTTAGAAGCGTCATGAAGCGAAAGGGGAATTGCACCTTTCGAAGCGGAGTGTCGAAAAGCCAAAGCGGGTAACTGAGCTCGGAAGCGAAAAAGAGTGCTGCCAAAGCCATTGCGATAAGCGCGATCGCCGGCGAAAACGCATGATCACCAGCGCCACGGTCGGCGGGCTTTGACCGCGAAAGGGCTATCGCGGCCCCAACGACAAGCAACAGCAATGCCACCGGAATAGGCCACTGAAAAGCAAACCAGCGCATGCCATTTGCCGCCCATGAAAATGTTGAAAATGCGAAGGCATCCCAGGGAACATATTTATTGGTCCATACGCCAGCGCTGATCATGTCGAGGGAGCCCATCGCCGGGATAAGGTAAAAGCCCGACAGCCCCAACCCCAGGACAACAGCACACAACCAGGCAACCCACGGTCGCGGATTGATCGCCAAGGGGCCTATCGTCAAACGGTTCGGACGGTCCATTTGCGATCTGGATACAGCCCCGAATACATGAAAACTCACCACCATGAGCGCCAGAAGCGCGGTCACCGTGTGGGTGATCACCAACAGCGCGATCGAGATGGTCGCAAGCGGATTGACCCAAAGTGATGGCGCCTTAGGTCGCATGACCGCGTAGATCAGCATGGCCGCGGGCGCCATCGCAACCGCCCAGGGAAAGCCATTGAACCCGTGATGCAAGAGCAGCGTCATCGGTGCAATGATCGCCGAAAGCCCGGCAATTCGACCGAGCCTTGGTGTCGCCCAGATACTCACCGTTTTGGCGACGAAAAGCCCCAACCAGAAGCTCGCGAAAATCTCCACGATTTGCATCGCTGTAAAGGTGTTCGACACGATCTGCCGAACCAGCGCAGTGGCCCAGTAGTAAAGCGGTGAGTAAAAAAGCAGCGCGGGTTCACCCAGACCGCCGTTTGCGTAGGCCATCCAGCGCGGATAAAAATCGCCAACGCCCCAGGCTTCGACCATTTCCATCGACCAGCGATAATGCACGAGAAAGTCGAGATTTGAATCGACCCGGGCAAAAACGAGATGCGGCACGTGCGCAACAATTGCGGCAAAGAAAAATAGCAGCACGGCGGGCCATTCAACCCGCGGCGTTGGTCTGTCGTCAAACGTGGCTGCGTCGGTCATGTTTATTCCGTGCGATCATGGAGTTCTGATCGGAAAGCCGAACATCGCGGATAACACGACCCTGGCCCTTCAGGGGAACCCCTACTGTAGCGCGGTTAAACTCGCATGAACGATCCGGAATTCAAATGCCTTAGCTTGACCCCTAGCCTTGGCGTTCCAGCATCATTTTCTTCGTTTCGGCGATCGCCTTCGCGGGGTTCAAACCCTTCGGGCACGCGTTCGCACAGTTCATGATCGTGTGGCAACGGTATAGCCGGAAGGGATCCTCGAGATCATCAAGCCGCTCACCCGTCATTTCATCACGGCTATCCACCAACCAGCGATAGGATTGGAGCAGGATTGCGGGACCTAAGTACTTATCTGAATTCCACCAATAGCTGGGGCAGGATGTGGAGCAGCATGCGCACAGGATGCACTCATAAAGCCCGTCGAGCTTCTCGCGCTCTTCTTTTGATTGCAGACGCTCTTTTGTCGGTGCAGGCGACTGGGTTTGCATCCATGGTTTGATCGACGCATATTGGGCGTAGAAATGCTTGAAGTCTGGCACCAGGTCCTTGACGACCTCCATGTGCGGCAACGGTGTTACGTTGACCTTGCCTTTCACCTCACCGATCGCTGTCGTGCAGGCGAGGCCATTTTTTCCATCGATATTCATCGCGCATGAGCCGCAAACCCCCTCACGACACGAACGGCGCAGCGTCAGCGTAGGATCAATCTCATTTTTGATCTTGAGCAACGCATCGAGAACCATCGGGCCACAATCATCAAGGTTGATGGTATAGCTGTCCATACGCGGATTTTTGCCGTCATCAGGATTCCAACGATAAACCCGGAATGTCTTGAGGTTTTCGCCTTCCTGTGCGGGGTGATCGACGCCCCTAGTAATTTTCGAATTTTTGGGAAGTGCAAATTCAGCCATATAATCTCACCTTTTGCTCACGTCGCTGACAAGAGCCATGGTCAACGAAATGTCTAGCCTTCGACTAGTTTCATGGGCCGCACACCCAGGCCTTGCTTGCCGTCGGGTTCGCCCTCTATCTCTACGATCGCAGTCCACTGACGGGCGCAGGCGGCAATCAACCACTCCTCGGTCGCCTTGACGCCGTAGCGCGTTTCGGTCGCCTCGACGACCTGGATGCCAAGAACGCGCAATGCCGATTGGCATTCGGACCGGTCGATCTTCGCCTCATCCAGCGCTCGAATAACTTGTAGCCCAAAAACCTGATTAATTTCAGTCAAGTTGACACCGTCGGCATGGCTTTTGCCAAATCCAACGAAGGTGGCGCCAGGACCGTTGCTGGTGAAAAAAAACAAGACCACCATTGAAGAGGCATTCCGGCAACCGGAAATCGGGACCACCGCGGACCAAGCCCCCCAGTTCAGCGCCCCCTGAATGGTTTGCACGTCTGCCGCGATACTTACATTCTCATGTTTTGATGAGGCTCTGATTGAAGACCCACACCCATATTGCGCGCGATCCTCGCTCGGTATGGAGGCGAAAGCCGTATTCACCAGGTCCTGGTTATGCGCATTGACGAAGTCCGCATAAGCTGCCGACTGGGCGAATTCCTTTTGATCTTCCGCTTTATAGCGCTGGAAAAGCTCTGCGTTGGCGGTGCCAGGCGTGCCAAGAACCAACAGAGCCCACATTAGAAAAAGACCAATCCAGTGGCTTGATCGCATGGAAGAGAACCGTGTCATCAATACACCCGGGCTTTGGGTTTGATATATTCAAGCTCTTCGGTGAGCGTGTAACTATGAACGGGACGATCCCCCAAACGGACACTGCCATCGGTAAAAAACGACGTGGTATGTTTCATCCACTCATCATCATTCCGGTCGGGGTAATCCTCATGCATATGAGCGCCTCGGCTTTCCTTGCGGTTGGCGGCGGAGTGCATCGTGCATGCGGCTTGCCCGATCATGTTGTCGAGCTCCATGGTCTCGATCAGATCGGTATTCCAGATCAGCGAGCGATCAGACGTGCGGATATCCGCCATCGACTGATATACGGCATCGATTTTGCGCTTTCCTTCCTCAAGGATCTCATCAGTACGGAAAACGGCGCAGTTATTTTGCATTGTCCGCTGCATGTTATCCCGGATTTCGGCAGTTGGTGTGGCACCGGAGGCGTGGCGGAACCGATCCAGACGCTCAAGCGCCATCTCAGATGAGTTGGCGGGCAACGTCTGATTTTTCGTCCCTGGTTTGACTGTTTCCGCAACCCGGTGCCCAGCGGCACGGCCAAACACCACCAGGTCGATGAGCGAGTTTGAACCCAAGCGGTTCGCGCCATGAACCGACACACATGCCGCTTCACCAACGGCAAACAGTCCTGGTACGACCGCATCAGGATCACCATCAGTCGGACAAATCACCTCACCATGATAGTTGGTCGGTATGCCGCCCATGTTGTAATGGACCGTCGGCAGCACAGGGATAGGTTCCTTGGTGATGTCAACGCCCGCAAAGATCTTCGCGGTTTCGGTAATGCCGGGAAGACGTTCCGCCAACACGTCGGCTGCAATGTGATCAAGGTGCAGGTGGATGTGATCGCCCTGCGGCCCAACCCCGCGGCCATCACGGATTTCCGATGACATCGAACGCGAAACAACATCGCGGCTCGCCAGGTCTTTCGCCGAAGGAGCATAGCGCTCCATAAAGCGCTCACCCTCGGAGTTGGTAAGATAGCCGCCTTCGCCGCGCGCACCTTCGGTAATCAAAACCCCGGCGCCGTAAACCCCGGTTGGATGAAATTGCACGAATTCCATATCCTGCATCGCGAGACCCGCACGCAGTACCATTCCACCACCATCACCCGTGCATGTATGCGCTGAGGTGGCTGAGAAATAGGCGCGGCCATAGCCACCCGTTGCAAGCACCACGACTTTTGCCGAGAAGCGATGGATTGTTCCATCTTCCAGGCAAAGCGCCATTACGCCAACACATTCACCATCTTTCATGATGAGGTCGATGGCAAAATATTCGATAAAGAAGTCTGTCGCATGCTTGAGCGACTGTTGATAGAGCGCGTGCAACATAGCGTGGCCGGTACGATCGGCGGCGGCGCATGTGCGCTGAGCAGCCGGACCTTCGCCCATATTCTGGGTCATTCCACCAAAGGCACGCTGATAGATCTTGCCCTCTTCGGTGCGGGAAAACGGCACCCCGAAATGTTCGAGTTCATAAACGGCGGCGGGCGCTTCGCGACAAAGATATTCGATAGCGTCCTGGTCGCCCAGCCAATCTGACCCTTTCACGGTATCATAGGCGTGCCACTGCCACGCATCGGGCCCCATGGTGCCGAGACTTGCCGCAATGCCCCCTTGCGCCGCGACCGTGTGGCTGCGGGTGGGGAATACTTTGGTGATGCAGGCGGTGCGCAGCCCGGTTTCAGCTATGCCCATAGTCGCGCGCAGCCCGGAACCCCCGGCCCCCACAACAATGGCGTCATATTCGTGGTCGGTAATCGGATAGGCGGTTGACATATCGGATTGCACTCCTGGGAACGGATCAGCGGTATCGGGACCGTGGCGGCGATTATCCGCCGAACAGTACCGTCAATATTGAAATGATAGCTATGGCCCCGGCGACAATGGCGGCAAAGGTGGCAAATAGCAGCAGAAACAGCTTGGTAGCGGGTTTGTGGATATAATCTTCAACGACAACCTGAACGCCAAGACGCATATGATAGAGCCCGGTTGTCACGAGTAATACCAAGAGTGCCGCGACAACAGGCTGGCGGATCCAGGCGACGATCGCATCATGATCCGCGCCGATCAGAGCAACAACAGAGGCGAGGAACCATATCACCAGCGGCGCCATGGCGATCGCGGTAACGCGTTGTATCCACCAGTGATGCGTTCCCGATTTCGCCGAGCCCAGTCCACGGACCCGGCCAATGGGGCTTTCCATGCGCATAAAATACCTCTCTGATCAAAAACCTTGCGAGATCGACCCTCGCCCGAACGGGGGCTAAATCAGCCCGTAGCCGATAATCCAAACGAGTAGCGTTAGGCTGGTCGACAGGACAAGTGTCATCGCTGCACTCAGGCGATTGGCCTTTAGCTCATAGCCCGCACCCGTGTCGGTATATAAATGCCGCAGACCCGAGCACATATGCTGCAAAACCGCCCAGGTGAACCCGAACAAAACAAGCCTTCCGATCGGATGGTAGGCGGCAGTCAAAAACTGTTCGTAAGCGGCCGGACCCTGCGCGACCGCGGCAAGCCACCAGATCAACAAAAGGATCCCGAATGCAAGCGCGGTACCCGTTGCACGATGCAGGATTGACACGAGCATATGAGCGCCCCATCGATACACCTGCAAATGCGGCGACAGCGGCCGATTGACGTCGCTCATGGCGCACACTCCTTCTTTTTCGATTTCGTTTCGTTTGTGTATTCGGTGGCGACTGACTACCCCAAATGGACCAGAGCGGTCAGCGGATTGTTTATTCGCATAGATTGGTAGCGTGCGCCGGTCAGAATTTCAATTGTTCTAAAAGGGCGATCCAGTGCCAATCGCGTGAGATAGCCAGCTGCCGGTCAAAACAGATCGGTTTCACAGGACCTGAGCCTAGCTGACCGCTTTTTTCACTGCGCCCTCTAAATCAGCGATTGAAAAAGGCTTTTCGAGAACCTCCAGAATAAGTTCGTCGAGGTTGTGGGCACGCTGGCGTTCCGCCGAATAGCCGGTCATCATGACAACGGGCAGATCCGGATGCGACGCGGCAAGTTTCAGCGCAAGGGAAATACCGTCCATCACCGGCATCACGATATCGGTCAAAACCAAATCGAAGTCATTTCCCGATTTCTGCGCGGTGATTTCCGTAAGGGCCGCACCGCCATCGGCAACGGCTGTGACGCTGTGTCCCAGGGTTTCGAGTGCCCTTTCAACAAAAGCCCGCACCGAGTCATTATCTTCGGCAACTAAAACATGGGCCATAATCGTGCCGCTTCCTTTCCTCCGCGCCTGATCTCAACCGATGTTGGGGCGAAGTTTGGTCGGTGATGATCACCCGATAAAATCGTTAAGACCCTGCATTGCTGACAAAGAACAGCTCGATATTCCGGCTCGTCGGCGGCAAATTGTCGACTTCGGTGTGAAAGGCACCGCTTTTCCCGGGGGCCAGCCTCGAGAAGGGCGCGCGAAACTCCCAACTGAAAACCTCCTCACCATTGGCATCGCTCAGGACGCCGCGCAATGGTGGAACGATCACCTCTTGCTGCGCGATGTTTTCAATCACGCCCGTCACTGGTTGAACCACCCGACCGTCACGTTCTTCCGATCGAGGTAAACGCGGCAAAACGATGCGTAGTGCCTGCGAAGGGTCAACCGCCCTCGCCTCGGGTGCAAGACCAATCGCTGCGTAAATTGGCTTTGCGGCGGGAAGCGCCCGCGCGATTTGTTTGTTGAGAACGAGGAAGTTTACCGAAACCAGCAAAACGACCGAGGCAACAATCACCCACCCCATCAGCGCCTTACGCTGCCGATCTTTTATGAGCGCCGGCACATTACTTCGAATTGCGCGCTCCGGAGAGTCCGATCGCCGCCGTCGCCGCTGATGTACATCTCGTGGTTTTTTGAAATCCGCATTTTCGGTTTCGACACGCGCGGTTTCGCCCTGTGCGGGAACGTCTTCGTCTTCGCGGTCGCCAATTGCTTCGTCAAAACCTGGCTCATCCTCGCTTTGGTCGTGAGATGCGCCGAAATCGTCGTGTTCAGGGGTGGCGTCGAGACCAGAACCTGTTTGCGGTTGATGCGGCTCGCCATCAGACGGATCGGCACTCGGAGAAAGCTTGGCGTCAGCCATGCTCGGAGTTTGGTCTGAAGCAGGTTTTAGCCGCGTAATTGTGCCGTCTTCGGTGTCGACATCCTGATACCAGCTGTGACGACACTTTGCGCAGCGAACCATGCGCCCGGCGGGCCCTAACTTTTCTGCGGGTACCAAAAACCTTGTACCGCACGCAGGACAGCTAATGATCATCGAATTCCCTCGCGGACATACTCACGCAAAGCCTGAAAAGCTTCGCGCAGAACACACATAAACATAGAACAAAATATCAAAAACTTCAAAATCTGGATCGCCAGCGATAAATTTTCGACTGAGGACTGATCGTTTTACACCTTCACGCTTCCGTTACCGCAGTTCGCTTTGATCTGGCAAGGATTGGTGACGGGTCCGAACCGAAGGTACCTTAGTCCGGTGGCATTTGCGCCACAAGTTCACCGGCGAGACGTTTTTATTTCGCCTGCTATGATTTTCAGCGATCAGATAACGCAATCGCATCATTGCTCGTTCTTTCTGGTGGCGTTATGGATGGGAGGTGATATTGCGGTCAGGGGCTCGAGATATCTTACCGACAAATCTCAGTGGCGTTCTTGCCCTCTCCAAAATGAACCCGGGTCATGCATGTCCAATTTGGTAAAATTTGAAAATGTGGGGATGCGATATGGTGTCGGGCCCGAGGTACTGCGCGATATCAATCTGACGCTTGAACCCGCGAGCTTTCATTTTCTCACCGGCCCGAGTGGTGCCGGGAAAACCTCGCTGTTGAAACTGCTCTATCTGGCTGAACGGCCCTCACGCGGATTGATCAATCTGTTCGGCAAAGACATCGTGTCTTTACCGCGCAAGGCGCTGCCAACGCTCCGCCGTCGCATCGGTGTTGTGTTTCAGGATTTCCGTCTTCTCGATCATCTGACTGCGCTTGAAAACGTGGCGCTTCCTCTTCGTATTGCCGGTGCGAAGGAACATCAGGTGAGCGAGCATGTGAAAGAGCTTTTGAGTTGGGTCGGGCTTGAAGATCGGATCGATGCCAAGCCGCCGACGCTTTCAGGCGGTGAAAAACAGCGCGTTGCCATCGCGCGCGCGGTGATCGGCAGACCTGATCTGTTGCTTGCTGATGAGCCGACGGGTAACGTTGACCCGGAAATGTCTGAGCGCCTGATGCATTTGTTCGTGGAGCTCAATAAGCTTGGGACAACGACGATCATCGCGACGCACGATATTGCGCTGCTCGACCGGATCAAGGCGAATGTGATCCGCATCGAAAAAGGACGGCTTATCACCAAACCACCCTCCGCACTCGCCGGTTCGCAAGGGGTTGAGGTGGTTGGGTCATCGATCGAAATGGATGCACCACCCACGATATCCGGTAGTGGCGCGATTGCTGCCGTGCGGACCGATAATGATTAATCACGGTCAGAATCAATGCCGGGTCCGGTGAAGACCCCCTTTGCGTTCACGAACCCGATGAGGCCAGGCTTTTGATTGCTTTCTTTCGACGCCCTTTGAATTTTCTACCCGAAACCCGCGATTCAGGGGGGATTTTACCCTGGGTCATCGCGGTGATGATGTATCTTTGCGCGCTCGGCCTTGTGGCGGCGTTGAGCTTGAATGCCGGGGTCAAAAGCTGGGGCGCAAATCTCGATCGGCGCATTAGTGTTCAGATCGTCGATGTGGATCGGGATCTTGCCATTGAAAAAGCGAAGCAGGTCGTGGCTGTGGTCGGTCAACTCCAGCGTGTGCGCGCACGGCTGCTTTCAGACGTCGAGGTGCGGGCATTGCTCGAACCCTGGCTTGGGGTTGGCAATGTGAGCGAGGATCTTCCGATCCCAGCGATTGTCGATGTGATTTTCGATCCCGGTGCCGAAATCACGCGTGATGACATTGAGCTCGCGGTCATCAATGTAGCACCCGATGCGCGGGTCGATGATCATCAACAATGGCTTGCGCAACTCCGCGACTTTGCACATCTGATTGAGGCACTCGCCACGCTGATTCTATTTTTGGTGGTCATGACGACGGTTGCGATTGTTACCTTTGGCACGCGCGCACGGTTGGCGGCGCACCAGGCAATGATTGATATCTTGCATCTGATTGGGGCAGAGGACCACATTATTGCCGACGAGTTTGGCTATCGCTTTATGGTGTATGGCGTTCGAGGCGGCGTCATCGGTCTGGTCGCGGCCCTTGTCACGCTCTTTTTTCTGGGTCGGATTGCAGCGAGCGTCGGCAGCGGTTTGCTGCCTGAGTTTCAGCTTCCGCTCGCTGGCATGATCCTGTTGGGGCTGTTACCGATTGCTGCTGCTTTGATTACGATGTTAACGGCCCGTTTCACTGTCCTCAGCCAGCTCAAAACCACGATATGATGCGGGAATGATGCAGACCGCCTTGATGACCCGCACCCAGCGCGCACGGAAAGACCGTCGACGCCGCCGCCAATTCTGGCTTTGGATCTTTTTGTTTGTTGTGAGCGCGTGGCTCGGCGCAGCGCTTGCTTTTGATCGTTGGTACACGATCAACGATGCAGCGGGTATCGACCAGGCACAGGCGCTCAACCTGAAAACAAACCCTGGCGATGCAAAGGCCGACGCAATCGTTGTCTTAACGGGTGGCCCGCATCGGATTGAAACGGCGATCCGCCTTCTGCTTCAGGGCCGCGCCAGGCGGATTTTAATCAGTGGTGTGAACGCGCAAACGACCCCGGCCGATATTGCCCGGCTCCACAATGTGTCGGCTTCGCTTTTCGAATGTTGTATTCAGATAGAAAAAACGTCGCGAGATACAGCTGGAAACGCTCGCGAGAGTGCAAGGTGGCTGGAACAAAAGGGGTTTTCGTCACTGATTCTGGTGACGGCTGATTATCATATGCTACGCAGCCTTGCCGAGTTTGAACGCCTGATGCCTGAAGCAGCGATCACCCCCTATCCGGTACAGGTCAGGCAAGCGCCGGTCCGTCGTCGGCTCATCGAGTTTCATAAAACCGTATTGAGCGTAATCACAAGGCGGCTCCGCGAGGTGCCTCATGACGCCCGATCATGACGATACCCGTATCCAGAGATTACCCTGAAAGCCCGATTGGCAGCGTGCTTTTCAAAGTCCTGTTCTACCTTTGGACGGTGATGATGCTGCTGGTCGCGTTACCCGCGCTCATCTTACCGAAGAGCGTGCTGTTTCGGGCGGCCCGGTTTTGGGCTCGCGGTATTTTGGTCATCATGCGGGTCACCTTGGGAACGAAGGTCTTCATCAGCGGGCGCGAACACCGGCCTCGCGGAACCGGGCTTCTTGCCGTCAAACATCAGTCACCATGGGAGACCATTATCTTCTTCCTTGAATGTGAACGGCCGGTTTTTATTCTCAAGCAAGAGTTGATCAGGCTCCCCCTGTTCGGCATTTATGCGCAGCATATGGGTATGATTGCGGTGGATCGTTCAGGTGGTGCGCGCGCGCTGAAAGCCATGCTCGGCAAGGCGAAGGCTGCTTATGCAGCGGGGTCGACCCTGATCATTTTCCCCGAAGGTACCCGCGGTGACGTCGGCAAACGATATGCCTATCAGCCCGGGGTCGCGGCACTTGCGAAATACATCGGTGCGCCAGTGGTCCCCGTCGGATTGACCTCGGGGCTCGTATGGTCGCGGAACGGTCCGATGCGCCGAGGCGGGCGGATCGATATGGCCTATGGTTCGCAGATTCCCCCCGCGGCCAATAAGGCGGAAATGCTGCAAGCCATCGAAACCGCTGTTGAAGGGCTCACTGCCAACCTGATCAATCAGCCGGAAGACGGCACCTGACCCGCAATCATCAAGTCGTTTCTCAGGGAAATCGAGGTCCTCTCGGTTTTCAAGAATTTAGCCTGTGGAAGCTGGGGATAAGATGGTAAACTTCTCAAAAGACATGATTTTTCGACTTGTCCCTGTAGATAACCTCGTTGAGAACATTATAAGAACATGGTCTTGACGGGGCGGTTTGATGTTGCCACGATAGTGATCGATGACATCATGATTCGATTGGCTTGGGGGGAGGCGATGTCCCGACCGAGCGCCTAAACAATGCTTACTCCATGATGGATAGACCGGTTGATCAGGTGATGCGGTTTCTCATGCCCGAAGACCAGAAGGTGGGAATATATATGTCCGAGGCGAAACAAACGGGGACGCTGTTTGATGGGGTTGCGGCGGCCTCTAGCGATAGAAAAGCGGCCTCTGTCGCGGATGGCGAGCCGGCGCGGTTACCCAAGTTGAATGTGGCGCCGGTGTCCCGGCAAATCTGGGATATGAAATACCGCTTCAAGGGTGCAGACGGTACGCCTGTTGACAAAACCCTGACCGATAGTTGGCGGCGTGTCGCGAAAGCCCTGGCTGAGGCCGAAGATGAGGCGAACCGCCCGTATTGGGAAGAGGCATTTTTCCGCGCCCTGGATGATTTCAAGTTTCTACCGGCAGGTCGGATTTTGGCGGGGGCGGGCACAGGGCGTGATGTCACCCTCTTTAATTGTTTCGTAATGGGCCGGGTACCCGACAATATGGGCGGGATTTTCGAAAACCTCAAAGAAGCTGCGCTTACGATGCAGCAGGGTGGCGGTATCGGGTATGATTTCTCGACGCTGCGACCGAAAGGTGCAGTTGTCAAAGGGGTAGGTGCTGACGCATCGGGCCCACTCTCCTTTATGGATGTGTGGGACGCGATGTGCCGAACCATTATGAGCGCAGGCTATCGCCGCGGTGCCATGATGGCGACGATGCGTTGCGACCACCCCGATATTGAAAGCTTCATTGCCGCGAAACAGGACCCTGGCCGGTTGCGAATGTTCAACCTCTCGGTTCTTGTGACTGACGAATTCATGGATGCGGTGAAACATGACCGATCATGGGACCTCATCTTTGATAATGCGGTCTTTAAGACCCTGAAAGCGCGCGATCTGTGGGACCAGATCATGCGTTCAACCTATGCCTATGCCGAGCCGGGGGTTATCTTTATCGACCGGATCAACCAGCGCAATAATCTAGGCTATTGCGAGACGATTTTCGCAACGAACCCCTGCGGTGAGCAGCCGCTTCCCCCCTATGGTGCGTGCCTGTTGGGGTCAATCAATTTGACGCGTTTTGTCGATACGCCCTTTGAAGATGGCGCGGAACTCGACTTGTCAGCGCTTACCGAAACGGTGCGCACCGCGGTGCGAATGATGGATAATGTCGTTGATGTATCGCGTTTCCCGCTTGAGGCGCAGGCCGAAGAAGCGCGCCAGAAACGGCGTATCGGGCTCGGTGTGACAGGGCTTGCCGATGCCCTCATCATGTGTGGTGTGCGTTATGGTTCAGACGCGTCGCTGAAGCGGATCCGCGCCTGGATGTCGGCCATTCAAAATGCAGCCTATGCGGCATCCGCCGACCTTGCCGCCGAAAAAGGTGCATTTCCGCTTTTTGAAAAAGACGCTTACCTGGCCTCGCCCTCGCTCGAAACGCTTGATGATAAGGTCCGCGAGAAGATTGAGACCCATGGGATTCGGAATGCGCTTGTCACCTCAATCGCTCCCACGGGCACAATCTCGCTTTATGCCGATAATGTCTCTTCGGGGTTGGAGCCGGTATTTTCCTTCACCTACACGCGCAAAGTGTTGATGCCGAACGGCGAACGAAAAGAAGAGCAGGTAAGTGACTATGCCTATCGCCTTTATTGCGAGCGGTTTGGCGAAGAGGCGCCCTTGCCCGATTATTTTGTCACCGCACTCACGCTGTCGCCCAATGACCATGTGAAAGTTCAGGCCGCCGTGCAGGAGTATGTCGATAGCTCAATTTCCAAAACGATCAACTGTCCCGAAGATATTTCGTTCGAGGCGTTTAAGACCGTTTATCAGCAGGCCTATGATCTTGGCTGCAAAGGGTGCACAACCTATCGCCCCAATGATGTAACGGGCTCGGTCCTGTCGGCTGAACCCAGTCAAGAGAACCAACCGTCGCTTGATCTGGAAGAAGAGAGTTCGTCGTCCAGTCCCAAGGATGTATTTGAAGCAGGTGGCGTGGTTTACATGACCCAGCCGCTCGACCGGCCCGAAGTCCTGCCCGGGAAAACCTATAAGGTTCGCTGGCCAGAGGCCGAACACGCGATGTACATTACGATCAATGATGTCATTCAGGATGGGAGACGTCGGCCGTTTGAGGTGTTTATCAACTCCAAAAGCCTGGAGCATTATGCCTGGACCGTTGCGCTAACACGGATGATCAGCGCGGTTTTCCGGCGTGGCGGCGATGTTTCCTTTGTGGTGGAAGAATTGAAAGCGGTGTTTGATCCACGCGGCGGCCAATGGGTCGCGGGCCGCTATATCCCATCCTTGTTGGCGGCGATCGGCGAGGTCATCGAACAGCATCTCATCGCCATTGGGTTTATTGAGCGGGGCGGAAATGTCATTCCGGCCCCGGCCCCGACAGATGCCCGCGCAGCCCAGGAGGGATCTGCGATGGCAACCTGTCCCAAATGTTCAATGCCATCGCTTGTTCGTCAAGAAGGCTGTGATACCTGCATGAGTTGTGGGTATTCGAAATGCGGCTAGCATCCGTGGTTTCCGCTTGATGTTGCAACCGAGTGCGCCTCAGAAACGGAGCAACGGGCGGTACGCGCCCTTTTTGCTGCTTTTGTTGTTGGTCGGCCTCATCATTGCCTATGCGCTTTATTGGCGCTCAGCAAGTGCACGCTTTCAGCTCGAAGTAGACCGGGCCATCGCAGACCTTTCGGATCAGTCGATCGCACTCGACTTTTCTGATCGCAAGGTTGGTGGTTTCCCCTTTCAGCTTAAGACGACGCTGACGGCCGTGCGCGTCGCGCAGGCGGGGGCGGGGCTTTCATGGCGCGCCCGCTTTCCCGAATTAGTCATCGTCGCTCAACCTTGGAATGCATCGTTGGTGCTTTATGGTGGCGGAACCCCGGAGATTGAGGGCGAGATCGACTGGCCCACCCGAGCCGAAACACGCCGCTATCCTTTCACATTGGCGGCGGATGGCTTGCGCGCGAGCTTTCGCCGGGGCAATGCGGGCGACCAATTTTCCACTCAAAATGCTTTTCAACTGAATGCGGTAAACCTCAACGCCCCAAAGATCTTTGGCAAAGACGTCCCCTTGCTTGCCGAAAAGCTAGCGCTCTATTTGAGGTTTCCGCCCACCGGAGGTGGCGAAAGCGGTGGGCTTGATGCGCCGATCCAGGCCCAACTCAGTTTGAGCGCAGGCAATTTCGGCCTTGCAGGCTCGGAGGGGAACCAAGCCCCTGCGACGCGTATTGATGAGGCGAACCTTGCGCTGACCCTTCGCGGCGAAACCCGTCCGCGACGCACTGTCTCCGAGCTTATCCGTTGGAATGAAGGCGGCGGAACGCTTGATCTCGATGCGGCAACAGTCTCCCAGGATGGAAAAGAGGCGGTGCTCAAGGGCACCTTCGCGCTCGATGAGAGGCTCCGTCCGCTGGGCGCGCTCGACGGTAAGGTCACTGATGTCGAGTGGTTTCAGGGTCTTTGGCAGAACATAAGCGGGGCAGACTCTTCGACATCGTGGCGCTCTGAAGTCACCGATCGGAATGTCCGCAGTGATGGAAAAACCGTCGCGTCGTTGAGTTTCCAACTGCAGAACGGGGCGCTTTTGTTGGGCGATACTGAGCTTTTTTCAGTGGCCCCGATCGCCCGCTAACGCGGCGGGCGGTTCTTACCAAATCTCATCAGCTGCGGGACGGGTTGGCGAGCCACCAGGTAAGTAAATGGTGTGCAATGGCCAAGTTTGGGGGCACCATGAGGCTTCCGTTTTTCCCGGCAAACGCGGCCTCCATCTCTGCGCGGGAGACCCAGATCGCATCCTCAATCTCGGTGGTATCTAGCACGAGATCTTTGGTGTGGGCTTTGGCGACGCAACCGATCATAAGGCTTGAAGGAAATGGCCAGGGCTGACTGGCGACATAGCGGACGTCGCTTACCCGAATGCCGGCCTCTTCCCACGTTTCGCGCTCGACGGCCTCTTCGATTGTTTCGCCGGGTTCGACAAATCCGGCGAGTGCAGAATAAAAGCCCGGCGGAAATCCAGGCTGGCGGCCAAGCAACGCGTGATCGTCAAAGAGCGGGAGCATGATGACAACGGGATCTGTACGCGGGAAATGCTGGGCGCCACAGTTTGGACAATGCCGCGCATATCCCGCTTTTGCGAGATCGGTCTCTGCCCCACATTGTGAGCACGCCCGATGGGTGTGATGCCAGGATAGGAGGGACCGGGCCTGAGCCAGGATGCCGGCGCGACCATCGCCGAGCTGGGCGCCCGCTGACCTCGCATCGAGAAACTTCTGGTCCTCCGATTTGAGTGCGGCTGCCACATCAGCATCGTCGATCGAGGCGGCAAAACATGGCACTTTGTTGTGATCTTCTCCTAAAAAGATCGTCTCCAGGTTATTTGTCAGATCGCCAGCCGCCGGATACCACGCAATCTCAAGGTCTGCGCCGAGCTTGATCAGCGGGCGAAGCTTGTGAAAAGGCCAGGTTTTCGCGTCGGGCCTGGATCTCAGCTTGTCGACTTCGTCTCGATTGCCTCGAATATCATCCCGCCGGTCGAGGGGATTGCCAACAAACCCGATGAGTTGCGGCTCAAACTTGATCATAAAGGTAGCTCTTTTTTTAGTGGGGTGACCAGACGACGCGCAGGATCGATGCCAAAAAAGCTGACCTACCCCTTGCATGCAAGCATGAATTCGCCGATATAGCGAGGTGGAAGAAGGGCGCGGACGAGCCACTCGCCAACCCGGTCAGGTCCGGAAGGAAGCAGCCGTAACGAATTCGGTTCGGGTCATGTTCCTTCTTCCACTCATCCCCGTCTCTAATGTCTCCGTGCCAAAATAGGTGGTGTTCTGCCGCTTTCACTCGCGCCGCAGCTGATTGACCCTTTCCCTTGCGGCCAGGAGCAGGCTAAGCTTCGCGCCATGGCGAATGATCTCCCTCCCGATCAAAAAACAAACGAAGACTACCGCGTCCTCGCGCGGAAATATCGACCCCAGACCTTTGCCGAATTGATCGGTCAGGAGGCGATGGTGCGCACGCTCAAAAATGCGATTGCCATCAATCGGATCGCACACGCATTCATGCTGACCGGTGTTCGAGGTGTGGGGAAAACGACCACCGCCCGGCTCATCGCAAAGGCGCTGAATTGTGTCGGGCCCGACGGTCTCGGCACCGAAACGGTCAGTCCCTGCGGGGTATGCCCGTTTTGCGTTGCCATTGCTGAAGGCAAAGGCGTCGACGTTATCGAAATGGATGCGGCAAGCCATACCAGCGTGAACGACGTCCGCGAAATTACCGAGGGGGTCCGCTACACCAACCAGGCGGCGCGATATCGCGTCTTCATCATTGATGAAGTGCATATGTTGTCACGGCAGGCTTTCAATGCGCTTCTAAAAACGCTCGAGGAACCGCCCGGCCATGTGAAGTTTATTCTCGCGACGACCGAAATCCGAAAGGTCCCCATCACGGTTTTATCGCGTTGCCAGCGGTTCGACCTGAAACGCATTCCTGTACCCATACTGATCGACCATTTCGCGACGATTGCCAAATCCGAAGCCATCTCGATTGATCAGGAATCGCTCTCGATCATCGCGCGTGCAGCGGACGGGTCGGTCCGCGATGGGCTCTCGATGTTAGACCAGGCGATCGCCCATGGTGGAAACGACGTGAAAGCCGAGACCACGCGGGCGATGCTCGGTCTTGCGGATCGTTCGCGCGTGATGGCGCTTGTTGATGCAGCGACCGATGGGAAGCCCGCTGAAGCTGCTCAGCTGTTGCTTGATCAGTATGACCAGGGGGCGGACCCCGTGATGTTGATCGGGGATATGTTGGATATTGTTCACCTCGCGACCCGGTTTCAGGTCGTCCAATCAGCTCAAAACGACCCGGCTTTAAGCGCGGTGGAGCGCGAGGGTGCGGCGCGTCTTGCCGATCGCCTCACGATGATGGCACTCAACCGGTTGTGGCAAATGCTTCTCAAGGGCCATGCTGAGGTGCGCGATGCTGCTCGACCGATTGCAGCAGCCGAAATGCTGATCTACCGGATCGCTTACGCAAGCAATTTGCCCGACCCTGCCGCCCTGATCCGTACGCTCGAAACCAACAGCCAAGCCCCTGAACTGCCAACTCAAAAGCCGGAAAGGAAAGAGCGGCCTGCGGATACCCCCATTTCGACGGTTGAAGAGAGCACGACTTCAGCGGAACTCGATCCGCCTTCGCACGCGCCGGATAACGACGATGAAATGTCCATGGTTGCGGGACCCGGCGAGACACCTATCGCGCCCGAACCTGTCCAGCATTTGCCAACAAACGTTATCCCGCTTCATCAAGGAAAAGAAGTGGATCGGCGGACAACCCCATCCCAGACGGCACCACAAACACCCGATGCCGCGCTCAAGTTGTTGATCGAAGACATTGGCACGCGGGGTCTGGAAGGCGGCGAGGGGCTGACTTTCTTCGCATGCGTTGTTGCCCTTTTTACGCATCATCTGGAAAGCCGGTTGGCGTTTGATCTGACCGACAATGTGAAATTCCGTTCGTTCCGGATAAAGGATGGCCGTTATCACCTAAGACTTGCCGCATTGGCCGCGTTAGGGCCTGACTTTGGCCGCCGCATTGCCAGACTTTTGCGCGAATGGACGGGCGCTGAGTGGGTTGTTGAGATTGAGCCCGCGTCCAAAGAGACCGCGCTTTTGAGTCTTCGGGAGGTCGAAGACCGAGAAGCCGAGGCCTTTCGCCAGAGAGCCCTTGCGCATCCCCTCGTGAAAGCTGTATTCGAAACTTTCCCCGATGCGCGATTGCACGAAATAAAGCCCGCCGCGTCCGGTCAATTGCCGACACCTGCCAAAAATGGCACGAAAGGAGACCTGAAATCGTGAAAAACCTGTCTCAAATGATGAAGCAGGCCCAGCAGATGCAGGAGAAGATGGCCGCACTGCAAGAAAGTCAGGCGGAGCTTGAGGTCACAGGTTCCGCGGGCGCAGGGCTTGTCACCTGTACCGTCAACGGCAAAGGCGAACTCAAGTCGACAAAGATTGACGTATCACTTTTGAAGCCAGACGAAGCTGAGATCGTTGAGGATCTGATCGTGGCGGCCTACGCCGACGCGCGCGGCAAAGCCGATGAAGCCATGCAGGAAAAAATGAGCGAACTGACCGGTGGGTTGCAATTGCCCCCGGGATTCAAATTGCCGTTTTAACGTGTCCCGTCGCTTACCCTTTTATCCAATCGGATGAGCCATCCTGAGCTTGATGTTCTGATCCGCGCGATGTCGCGGCTGCCGGGGCTCGGGCCTCGTTCTGCGCGGCGTGCGGTCATTCATCTCTTGAAACATCGCGACACTCAACTGGGGCCGCTGATTGAGGCGATGACTCGCGTTTCAAGTGCGCTTTCTCCCTGTCCTATCTGCCACAATATGGACACGCGCTCCCCTTGCAGCATCTGTACCGACCCGCGCCGCAACCTGCGCCAGCTGTGCGTTGTTGAGGATATCGCCGATTTATGGGCGCTTGAACGCGCGCAGAATTTTCGCGGCAAATTTCATGTTCTGGGCGGTACATTGTCGGCCATGGATGGGGTTCAGCCTGACGACCTCAATATTTCAACATTGGTGGGACGGGTTCGCAAAGGTGAAACCGATGAGGTGATCATCGCGCTCAGCGCGACCGTCGAGGGGCAGACGACCGCGCATTATGTGGCGGATCAGTTGGCGGGGTTTGACGTGTCGGTGACGGGCCTCGCGCACGGCGTGCCCTTGGGGGGGGAACTGGATTATCTTGATGATGGCACGCTTACCCAGGCCATGAAAGCGCGCCGCCCTCTCAATGAGAGGACCTAGGGTCCTGACTGACCCTAATCCTCACCGCCCATGAGCATCGGTCCGAGTGGCCTTCCCGCGAATAAATGCACATGGAGGTGTGGGACCTCTTGGTGGGCGTCATGTCCGGCGTTGGCGAGCAGCCGATATCCACTGTCTTCAAGGCCAAGATCGCGGGCAACAAGGCCGATCGCGCGGATAAATCCCACAATTAACGCATCATCGGCAAGTTCGGTGAAGTCAGCCCACGACACAAATGCGCCTTTTGGGATCACCAAAACATGAGTTGGCGCTTGCGGGTTTATGTCATGAAAAGCGAGTGCGAATTCGTCCTCGTACACCCGTTTACAGGGGATTTCGCCGCGCAAGATCTTCGCAAAGATATTCGTCTCGTCATAGGACGCGCGTGCTTCTACCGCCATGGGGCCACCTCCAGATTTCGGGTTTTGTTCACGATTTGCCGCGGGATGCTTTTTCTTTGAGGCCTGAAATCCCCTCGCGCGCGGCAAGCTCATCGCGCACCTCATCGAGTGAGATACCACAGTCCACCAACAGCATGATCAGATGGAACAACAGATCGCCAGCTTCGGCAACGATTTCATCGTGTCCCTCACCCACAGCGGCGAGTGCGGTTTCAACGGCTTCTTCGCCAAGTTTTTGGGCGATCTTCAAGCGGCCTTTTTGCGCCAGTTTGGCGACATAGGATTCTTTAGGGTCGGCATCGCGACGGGTTTCAATGATTTCATAAAGCCGGTCGAAAATATCAGCAGACGCGGTAGATTTTGACACAGAAAAGGGTCCTCATATGCAGATCGGTCAGAGAATTAATGCGTTTGTCTCACCGCAATCCCTGCGTTTGCCATATGTGCCTTGGCTTCGGCAATCGAATAGGTACCAAAATGAAAAATAGATGCCGCGAGCACCGCGCTTGCCCCGCCGTCGCGCACACCTTCGACCAGATGGTCGAGGCTGCCAACGCCACCTGACGCGATCACGGGGATTGCCACCCGGCGGGTGATCGCTCGGGTAAGATTGATGTCAAACCCGTCTTTCGTACCATCACGATCCATGGAGGTGAGGAGGATTTCTCCCGCGCCCAGCTTTGCGACGTGTTCGGCATAGCTGACGGCATCGACCCCGGTCGGTGTGCGCCCCCCGTGTGTAAAGACTTCCCATTTGCCCGGGGCGACCGCCTTTGCATCAATCGCAACGACAATACATTGGCTGCCAAATCCTGCGGCCAGGTCCGACACCAGCTCGGGGCGCTTTACCGCCGCTGTCATAACCGAGACCTTATCTGCGCCAGCGAGCAACAGCTTGCGCACATCCTCGGCCGTGCGGACCCCTCCGCCCACAGTCAGGGGCATGAAGCATCGCTCAGCCGTATCCTTCACCACATCGAAAAGGATTGAGCGGTCATCGGATGAGGCTGTGATATCGAGGAAACACAGCTCGTCAGCACCGGCATCATCATAGGCGGATGCCTGTTCAACCGGATCGCCCGCATCAACCAGATTTACGAAATTGATGCCTTTGACCACGCGGCCGGATTTGACATCAAGACATGGGATGACACGGGTTTTCAGCATCGCGAAATCGGCTCGTCGGCGTTGTTTTCAATCCACGTAAGGGCTGCTTTCAAATCGAGCCTGCCATCGTAGATCGCGCGCCCGGCGATGACGCCATCGATCGTGCCCGTCGTATCCCTTGCGGCCCTGGCGACGGCCTCAATGTCCGCCATCCCTGCAACGCCGCCAGACGCGATAATCGGAATATCCACCGCCTCGGCGAGTGCCTGCGTGGCCGCCACATTCACACCCCCGAGAAGACCATCGCGGTCGATATCGGTGAAGATGATGGCGGCGACGCCAGCGTCAGCAAAAGCATTCGCCAGTTGATGGGCATGAAGCTCCGATGTTTCTGCCCAGCCTTCAACCGCGACCTGCCCTTTGCGGGCGTCAATCCCAACGACAATCTGGCCAGGCCAACGCCAGGCTGCGCGGCGCACCAGATCAGGATCGCGAACGGCGACAGTGCCGAGAATGACCCGGGCAATCCCGCGATCGAGCCATCGTTCGATATCGGCTTCGGTACGGATACCACCGCCGAGCTGAACCGGTATGTCAATCTGGTCCAAAACGGCCTCGACCGCTTTCCCATTGACGGTATGGCCTGCGAATGCGCCGTTCAAATCGACAATATGAAGCCATTTCGCGCCTGCGTTTGTGAAGTCAATCGCTTGCGCTGCCGGGCTTTCAGAGAAAACCGTGGCGTCATCCATTTCACCCTGGCGGAGACGTACGCAAGCACCGTCTTTGAGATCAATCGCGGGGAAAAGGTGCATGAATGTGCAACCAACAACGAGGTTAAGCCAAGAACCACAGACAAGGGAATATTCAGGTCAGCCAAAAGACTTTGAATAGAAGTAACCGGGAACGAAGCGATCGCCAAGCTTTGCATAGTCAGCTTTTTCGCCCCAACGCTTGAAGCCCGCCGCTTCAAATACCGCAATTGCGCGCAACCGGGTGGCGCGGACCGATAAATTGATCATTGCCGCACCCTCGGCATCGGCAACCTCGTCGCTTTTATGAAGTAGCATCGGCGCCAGGCCAATGCCCTGCGCCCAGGGCGCGATGAAAAAGTCCTTGAGCTCAAAAACGTCAGAGCCAAGTTCACTGAATTGCCCCTGCCGAACAAGCTGAAGCGCGCCTGCCACGCGGCCGTCAACACGCCCAAGAATGAGATGGCGGTGCGGTGCCAGCAGAACACCGCGCCAATAATTTTGAAAGGCGCCTTCGCTGGGTGCCCCCGCCCACGTGGCCTCTCCAACATCAATAATCGTTTCGCGCGATGCAATTGCCAGTTCGCCGACAACGCGAGCGACTGCCGCATTTGGCAACGTACCCACGCTTTCGGCATGAAGCAGGTTTTCACCGTCCGACCGTAAGGCGGGTTTCGACGATTGAAGCCCGCGTCTTTGTGCTTGTCCTGACGCCATTAGGGTTCCCATCCTAGGAAGTTTTGAAACAGCTGGAGCCCGAGACGCTGGCTTTTTTCCGGATGAAACTGAGTGGCAAAGATATTGTCTTTTGCAACCGCAGCGGCCAGCGTCACCCCATCATAATTGGTTTCGGCAACCACCGTTTGCGCATCGGCAACCATATGGTAGCTATGCACAAAATAGGCATGGTCGTCGGGATCGATGTTCTTAAAGAGGGTATGTGACGATAGAGTTTCAACCCCTTCTTGTTCACCGCCGATCACAGTTTGCTTTTTCATCGCAAGCGTATTCCAGCCCATGTGCGGAATGATACGGCCAGGCTTGGGAGGGATAGCAATGACGCGGCCCCCAATCCATCCAAGTCCAGGCGTTTCGCCGAATTCCTCACCGATATCGGCGAGCAATTGCATCCCAACGCAAATGCCAAAGAGCGGGCGGCCCTTGCCGAAAATCGCCCCCTCGAGCGCTTCCACCATCCCATCGAGTGCAAACAGTCCGTCTCGACAGGCGCGGAATGCTCCTACTCCAGGTAAGATAATGCGATCTGCGTTGGCGACCAGATCGGGGTCAGCCGTTACACTGATTTCGCACCGGGTGTTCGCTTCACCCGCAGCGCGTTCAAAGGCTTTGGCAGCCGAGCGTAAATTGCCCGACCCATAGTCAACAATTGCCAGTTTCATAAGTTCGTTCCGGGGGTCTCAGCCTTCACCCTCAAAGCCGCCACCAAGCGTACCCTTTGTCGAGGGCACAGCGTCGGCTTTACGCGGATCAATTGTGATTGCGGCACGCAGCGACCGCGCGAGCCCCTTGTAGGCACTCTCGATCATATGATGATTGTTGGTCCCGTAAAGTGTCTCGACGTGAAGCGTCACACCGGCGGCTTGAGCAAACGCGCGGAACCATTCCAAAAAGAGCTCAGTATCAAATTGCCCAAGTTTATCGCGTGTGAATTCGACTTTCCACACCAGGAACGGTCGCCCTGAAACATCGATCGCGACACGGGTGAGGGTTTCATCCATGGGGATCAGCGCACTTGCGTATCGCGTAATGCCCTTCATATCTCCCAATGCACGGGCGACGGCTTCGCCGATGGCGATACCGGTATCTTCGGTCGTGTGGTGATCATCAATCCAGGTGTCGCCCTTTGCCCGTACATAAAGATCGATCAGGCTGTGGCGTGAAAGCTGTTCGAGCATATGATTGAGAAACCCGATGCCGGTATCGACGTCGTAGGCGCCCGTACCATCCAAATCAACGCGAACTTCGATCGCTGTTTCCTTCGTCTCGCGACGCACCTCTGCGCGACGGGGCAGGGTCGATTTCGACATGTTCATACTCACTTCCATCGGATCTCAAGGCGAGCGCTATAGCAGCGAGCATCAAGCGTGACTAGGGGGTAGACCGATATTGGCGTCGATGCTGGTCCTGTTGACGGATACGCTGAACCTTGTGTCACGCTTTCACGCGGCTATATGAAGAGGCCAAGCAGCGGCCGCCTATTCAAGAACATTGCCGGGAAAGGAAACGCATTTCATGGCAGAAGAGACGAACGGTTTTCCGGGTTGGCATGGCACAACCATTCTATCCGTCCGCAAGAATGGAGAGGTTGTGGTCGCTGGCGACGGTCAGGTGTCGGTTGGACAAACCGTTATGAAAGGAAGCGCACGCAAGGTCCGCCCCATTGGCAAGGGCGATGTGATTGCCGGGTTCGCAGGCGCAACCGCCGATGCGTTTACGCTTCTGGAACGGCTGGAAGAAAAGTTGGAGCGGTTTCCAAGTCAGCTCACAAGAGCATCGGTAGAGCTCGCCAAAGACTGGCGCACCGACCGCTATCTCAGACGGCTTGAGGCGATGATGGCAGTTGTCGATAAAGATGTGAGCCTTGTGATCACCGGCAATGGCGATGTTCTGGAGCCGGATGACGGTCTCATCGGGATCGGCTCTGGCGGGCATTTTGCGCTTGCCGCAGCACGCGCACTGATCGACCGCGACGACATGACCGCAGAAGAGATCGCGCGGAAGGCAATGGCAATCGCCGCCGACATTTGCGTCTATACAAACGACCAGTTGATTGTGGAGAAACTGACCTCATGACAAGTACAACGCCTTCGGGGACACCGAACGACGCCGAGATCAAGAGCAGCTTCGCAACGAATGGACATGCGAAACCGTCCGAGAATAGTGCCGCTGCGTTTTCGCCTCGAGAAACGGTGTCAGAGCTTGATCGCTATATTATCGGTCAACATGATGCGAAGCGCGCGGTGGCCATCGCGCTCAGAAACCGGTGGCGGCGCCAACAACTGCCAGATGATTTGCGCGATGAGGTGTTGCCGAAGAATATTCTCATGATTGGGCCGACCGGTTGCGGCAAAACCGAGATTTCACGCCGCCTGGCCAAACTCGCAAAGGCCCCCTTCATCAAGGTCGAGGCAACGAAGTTCACCGAGGTCGGCTATGTCGGTCGCGATGTTGAAAGTATCGTGCGCGACCTGGTTGAGGTTGCCCAAACGCTGGTGCGCGAAGAAAACCGCGCTTCGGTGCGCGCGAAAGCGCATCTCGCCGCGGAAGAGCGCGTTTTGGATGCGGTTGTGGGCAAGGATTCAAGCGAAACCACACGGACGAGTTTCCGCCGGAAATTACGCGACGGGGAGCTTGGTGAAAGTGAGATCGAGCTCGAGGTTCAGGATCAGGGTTCGGGCATGCCGCAGTTTGAGATGCCAGGCATGCCGGGCGCGCAAATCGGCATGATGGATTTGAATGACCTGCTGGGGAAGGCCATGGGTGGGCGCACCAAAAAGCGTCGCATGAAGGTTGATGATGCCTATGATGTTTTGATCGCAGAAGAGTCGGATAAGCTTCTCGATGACGATGCGATTGTGCGCGAGGCGCTCGCCTTGACCGAGAATAGCGGGATCGTCTTTTTGGATGAAATCGACAAAATCTGCGCGTCCGAATCTCGTCGCGGCGGAGATGTTTCGCGCGAGGGGGTTCAGCGCGATCTCTTGCCTCTGATCGAGGGAACATCGGTTTCCACGAAATACGGCGCGATCAAAACCGACCATATTCTGTTTATCGCATCGGGTGCGTTTTCGCTCGCGAAACCGAGTGATTTGTTGCCCGAATTGCAAGGGCGCCTGCCGATACGCGTCGAGCTTTCAGCGCTGACCCGCGAAGATTTTCAGCGTATCTTGACCGAACCCGAAAACAGCCTGATCCGGCAGTATTCAGCTCTCATGGCAACAGAGGAAGTGACGCTCACCTTCACCGAAGACGGCATCAATGAAATCGCTAAGGTATCGGCTGATGTGAATGCAAAGGTTGAGAACATCGGTGCGCGTCGGCTGCATACCGTTATGGAACGTGTGTTGGACGAGATCAGTTTCGCGGCGACCGATCAACCGGGTACCGAACACATTATTGATGCGGCCTATGTGCACAAGCATATCGCAGATTTGGCTGAGAACAGCGACCTCTCGCGATTTATTCTCTAGGCGAACGGTGGGGTGGATGTGAATGCGCCAGACGACGATACACCCGAACATCCTTTCACCGGGGTGACAGGTCTCGATGTTGCGCGCGGCGTGATGCGTCATCTCGCCGAATGCGGTGCCGTTGCCCTTACCGAGGTACCTGTCAATCGCCGTCGCCGCGTGGATGTGATGGCGATGACATCGGCGGGCACACTGATTATCGTCGAGGTGAAAGTCAGTCTTGCCGATTTACGCGGGGATCAGAAATGGCCCGAATATCTGGCATACTGTGACCAGTTTTACTTCGCCGTACCGCCTCAGTTTCCTGTTGACGTCCTCGACGAAGATCGCTTTCGCCCCGCCGAAGCAGGGCTTATTTTAGCCGACGCATTTGCGGGGCATTGTGCGCGCACCGCACCGGTTCAAAAAATCGCGCCTGCGCGCCGAAAGGCACAAACGATATTGTTTGCCCGACGGGCGGCGATGCGGCTTCAGGCACTTGAAGATCCAGGCTTTCGACAGCCCTGGGCCTAGCGATTGTTCAAAGGAACATCACGAAACCAGTTCGACAAAGCCCTCTCTATCTGAACGCCATTCTTCCAGATAAGGCCGACCTCCCCGGTGATCGACGACGAACGCCAGCGCCGTCATAATTTCGGTGGTACAGCCGTTGGTTTTTTCTTCCTCGGCGACCATTTCAAGCGCGCGTTCAATGGTCATCGCTGCGCGAAAGGCGCGTGGGCTGATCATTGAGACAAACTGGTTCGAAAGCCGCAGCAGAGCCGCCCCTCGACGGATCGCCTGCTGATCGAAGTTTTCGGTCTCCATGCTGAGGTCAGTGTCTGGATCAATCGCCAGTCGAAGCAACGGCGCGACAGGTCTTGAGAAAGGCACTTTTTCAATCAGTGTGATCACCTTTTTCAGGTTTTGGCGCACCAGGTCTTGCTCGGCGTCACTCAGCGCCGATGCGCGGGTCAACAGCGAGCGTGGGGTCAGCAATTTTCCGGCATTCAATAGCCATGCGGCCTGCGATACGGCATCGGCCATCGGCTCGGCGAGTGCCATGGCATCGGCGGCCTCCTCAACAAGGAAATGCAACGCGGCCGAATGTTTGGCGGCGAAGGGGTCGCGTGCATCAATGAGTGCGATCAACAGCTGAACAAGTTCTTCTTGTACGGCGCGATAATTGCTCTCAGCCGCCACAGTTTCAGATAAGTCATGCCAGGTCAGAATGGCGAAGGCATCAGTAGCCTCATCCAGAATACGCGCATCGACGCGCCCCTGACGCGGTTGACCTTTGATGATCAGTTCAATGTCTTCTCCTGAAGGCAGACCGCGATTTTCCGCATCGCCTAAAACGGTTAGCAGCGGTTCGGCCAGGGTGGCTCCAAGGAGGGCGTGTAGATCCTTGCCAGTACAATCCTCTCGGGAAATCCCGGCGAGGCGCGCCGCCCCCTCGTTCGCAAAGACAACTTCGCCATTTCCACTGAGGGCGAAAATGACGGTCGGCTGCGCGTCAATTGTCGTCCGCAAAAGCGAGGCAAGTGCGCTCTGTTGGGTTGCCAGCATGTGCGTCTGGTTTGCGAGTGCCGCTAACTTCATCGATGACCCATGCCGCCAAGCGAGGATAATTGACGCGGCAGCTGCCAGAATCGCCGAAATCACTGAGATGAGCAGCAACCGACGGCTTTTTCGGATCGGGGCGAGAACGGCGTCGGCTTCACGCGTCTCCATCAATGTCCACGGCGTGCCCGCGATCCGCCTCCCCGTAGCAAAAACTCTTGAGCCGAGCGCGCCCCTTGCATCGATGATTGTTCCCGGCGTCGATAGAACCTGGGCCGCTGCCGGGGCATCGCTGGCGGCCCGCCGCGTTCCAACGTCCAGCCAATCCCTATCGGTGTAAAGGTATGCGACAGCCTCTGGTGCAGGATTATTCGATGGTTCAAGAAGCGCCCAACGCGTATCTTCCCGCTCACCCGCAAAAATAGGCCCGCGCGCGAGGTCTTCCGAAAAACGCGGCTTCATGTCTTGCACAACCAAAAGATACGCGCTCGGTGATGCGCCGGGATCTGATTGAACCGCGGCGACTGGGGCGAGCAATATCATCGCTGGCGCTGATTGCGGAACGCCCAGTTTGGGGCCCCATTCGCCAATTCCCGACAGAATGAGCGGCTCTGACCCCAGTAGGGCGCGGGGCAAAAGCTCTGTGACCGAGGGGGCAATCCCAGCTTGAGATGGGCCGTTCCCCCATCCACCGATCCCCCATCCACCGATCCCAAGGAGCGGGGAGCCGTTTGCCGCGAGCAAAACAAGTCCGCCTGTCACGGTTCGGCCAATGTTTGCCCCGCGAACGCCTGAACTTTCTGACCCTAAAAACCCTTGCTGTTCCGCCGCGAGCGACAGTGCGTTTTGTAAATAGGCAGCCGCCGCAGCTTTTGTATCTTCCGTTTCGGTCTCGCTTTGCAAAAGACTGGCATAGAGCGCGATAGAAGGGTTTGTGGCAAGCCTTTGCACCGCACGAGCACTCGCATTGATAACGCCGGAAAGTGCGGTTGCCCGTGCATCGGCTGACCGGGCCAGTGTGGCGTGGGCAAGAGCGAGGTCGCGGTCGGTCGTTTTGGCCGAATAGACAAACACGATCGCAATGGCGGATAGGACAAGGCCGACCAATAGACCAACGAATACCCAGAGCCGGGTCTGGCTCGGTGTATTGGCGGTGTCTATGGTTGCCACAAGCCCGGGTACTTCTCTCGGATTATTGAGCACGATACGCCTTTTCCCTTTGCCTGCTGCGGGTCATCCATTCTCAGCAATAGGTTATTCACCAAGACCTTTAACGCCGACTTAAATACATGGTGACACCTTTCCGCTTTAAGTCCTGATCCGGCACTTCGGCCCTTTCGCATCCATTTGATGGGCCGGCAGCAAGCGAGGCGTTTTGTGTCGAAAAACTTCACCCCGTTCATCTTCACTCGCATCGGACGATATTGTCTGATGACAGTAGTGGTCTGCGGGCTGTTGTGCTTCGTGGGGATGCCGCGTGAGGCTTCAGCCCGATCCGAAGCGGGGCTGTTCGGCACCCGCGAAGTCGAGCGGCGGGATATCAGTGCGTTTCATAAATGGCTCGCCATGCTGGACCGCCATAATCGCAAAATTTCGTCTTCTCAGTCTCCAAAGGAAGCAATTGGGACGTGCCGCCCGGAGATGTTCGCCATTTGCGGCCCGCAATTAAAGCGGATCGACCCTTCGCACTGGAAGCATCTATCGGGTCGTGACCTGATAGATGCCGTCAATCGTGGCATCAATCGCGCGCG
>JBCDDR010000003.1:0-35263 GCA_039180205.1 Pseudomonadota bacterium
CCTGTTTATGCTCGCTCACCTATTGTCTCACCCGCTGTGAAGTTCATTTGCCGCCGTCTCATTCAATACGCGATTTAAGAGCGCTTGGGCCGCACTTTGTTCGGTCTCGCGTTTTGAGCGGCCTTCTGCCTCAGCTGACTGGCCCGAGATTAACGTAACCGAAATTTGAAAGCGCGGCGCATGGTCGGGCCCGGTACGCGCGACAATCTCATACTGCGGCGGCGGCATTGCCCTTGCCTGCGCCCACTCCTGAAGGCGCGACTTGGCATCTTTCAGGATTTCGGGCGGATTTTGAAAACTCTCTTCCCACGCCCGGCGGATCAACGCCTGGGCAGGAGCCAGCCCCCCATCGAGAAATACCGCCGCGATCACCGCCTCCATAACATTGGAAAGTACACTATCAAGTTCCGCCGCATCGGCTTCTTGGGCCGCAGTTGCCATGCGGATATGCGGCGCGAGGTCAATCATGCGACCGATTTCAGCAAGCATTTCCTTGCGAACCAAACGCGTATAGCGGTTCGCGAGCCTGCCTTCCGGCTCATCGGGGTAAGCCGCATAAAGCCATTCCGCGATCACGAGCCCCAGCACCCGATCCCCAAGGAATTCAAGCCGCTGGTAGTTGGGTTCGCCATCCCGGCTGGGATGGGTAAGCGCATGTAAAAGCAGGGCTTCGTCAGCAAATTCATGGCCGAGTGCCGAAGCTGCCCACTGGCGAACATGTTCGGAAACACCAGTCGTCTGAGCCATTGGCACGTTGACCTCTCACCCCATGTGACCTCACCGCGAGCGACCTGGCGCCCGACAGCACCAGACTTTGCCCGCTATGTGCGCAGTGATTTGAAAATCCGCCCGAAGCGTGTCGACTGGATCCATTTCCACGGCTGCCAAAGACGAGCCTCGCCGTCGGTTGAGAAGAAAATCACCTCGGCGCGCCCCACAAGGTTTTCAAAGGGAACACATTGCGGCCCGATCGCCCCGGGGATCCGGCAATCACTGGAGAGATCGCGATTATCACCCATCACATAGAGATGTCCCTCGGGGACCAGAACCTCACCCCGAATATTGGTATCGCTGCGCGGCTCAACGTCGAGGACGAGATAGTTTGTCCCATCCGGCAGCGTTTCGCGGTATTGCGGAAAGGCACACCCACGCGACCCATCGGGCAAAGTCGCCCGATACTCGGCTCTGAGATAGTATCGCCGGCGCCAGCACGCGGTGCGGGGCAGCGGCTCCTGGATAAAATCTTCAACCCGCTCGCGTTTGACAAGCTCTCCATTGATCCGAAGCACACCGTTTAGATAAGTCAGCCGGTCACCGGGCAGACCGATGACGCGCTTAATGAAATCGGTTTTGTTGTCGAGCGGCTTTTTGAAAACGACGACATCACCGCGTTTGGGTACACTCTCAAATATGCGCCCCTTGAACGGGATCGGGCTTAGCGGGATCGAATGGCGGCTATAGCCGTAGGAATATTTCGAAACGAACAGATGATCGCCGATCAACAGGTTGGGCACCATCGACTCCGACGGAATGCTGAACGGCTCAAAGGCGACGATGCGCACGACCAGCGCGATCAGTACCGCAAAGACCACCGTGCGGATAAATTCGACGAACCCTCCACTTTCGGTTTTTTTCTTTGCTTTCGTGCGTCCGACGTCCTTTTGCTGGGACTGGTTCGCGGTTGTTTCCGCCTCGGTCATGGCGAGCTCCGTCATTTCTTCGCGCCCAAGACCTTGCTGATCTCAGACATCTGTTTGTGAGGGGAAATTGGTGAAAGCGTCAACCCCACATCCACGCTTTCCCATCAAGGCTTTTATTTTGGCGCAAGTTGGCTCATTTGCGCTGGTGTTCTGGCCAATAAGACAGCTTCTTGCGGCGAGAGTGCGGCAATCATCACGAAGGCCTGCGCCCATGGGTCATCATCGGTGATCGTGAGCAGGATCTGCGGTTGGTGGCCCCGTGGCATCATCGACTTCAATCGTTCAGCTGCTCCACCCGTCAGCGCCATCGTCGGTTGACCAGTCGGGAGATTGACAACGCCCATGTCCCGCCAGTAAACGCCGCGACGAAACCCGGTCCCGAGCGCTTTCGAACATGCCTCTTTTGCCGCAAAACGCTTGGCGTAGCTTTGCGAACGCGCAGCCCGTCTATCAGACTTTTCGCGCTCGATATCGGTAAAAATCCGATTGAGAAAGCGCTCACCAAATCGGTTGATGGAGGCATCGATACGAGGGATGGAGACCATGTCGTTGCCAATACCTAAAATCAGCATGGGGTCCTTGCCCCCTCACCGACGCGGATCGCGGCGCGCATGCGGTCAATCGAACCCGAAAGACCGTGAAAAATTGCCTCGCCAATCAGAAAATGGCCGATATTGAGTTCGGCCACTTCGGGGATTGAGGCCGCCATTTGCGCCGTTTCATAATCAAGGCCGTGTCCGGCATGGACTTCGAGCCCGAGGCTATGAGCCAGGGTGGCCATGTGGCGCAGACGCACGAACTCGTCTGATCGCGCCGCCCTGGTTGCTTCATCATCGCCGCGCAGGTCACAAAGCTTCCCGGTATGAAGCTCGATCACCTGGGCACCCAGCTGTGCTGCGGCCTCAACCTGCTGCACCTCGGCATCGATAAAGAGGCTCACGCGAATATCGCGATCCTGAAGTTTATCGACAAAGCGCTTCAGCCAGTTTGCACGCCCGGCGGCATCAAGCCCCCCTTCCGTGGTTAGCTCCTCTCGCCGCTCGGGAACGATACAGGCCGCATGGGGTCGATGACGTAATGCGATTTCGAGCATCTCATCGGTTGCCGCCATTTCCAGGTTTAACGGTACCGTAAGCCGCGCCATCAGGGCTGTGATGTCTTCATCCGAAATATGGCGGCGATCTTCGCGCAGATGCGCGGTAATCCCGTCCGCCCCTGCCTCGACAGCTTTCTCCGCAGCGAAAACAGGGTCAGGGTGCAGACCGCCACGTGCATTCCGAACCGTTGCCACATGATCGATATTTACGCCGAGACGCACGCGCGTCGGCAGATCTCTCTCCCGGGCCTCGCGCATGTCCGGATCTATTCTGCGTGTGGTGTTCATAGCGTGGCCCTCTCCTGAAATCACGAGGTTCGACTTATCGCATTCCAGGCCGACTGCCAGGTTTAATGGGGTCAATTGCCGCAAGTTCCGGCGGCACATCTTCAACCCGATAGGTAGGCGCATCAATTTCAGCCAGTGCAACAAGCGGTACACCGACATTCGCGGTGCCACCCGAACGGTTGATCAAACAGGCCGCCGCGACAACCTCGCCACCAGCCGAAGAGATTGTCGAGATGCATTCGCGCGAGGAAAGTCCGGTTGTGACGACATCTTCCACCATCAACACCCGTGCGGCTTTCGGTATTTGAAAGCCACGGCGGAAGGTGAAAACCCCGTCAACGCGCTCGGTGAACATGGCCCTCACATCGAGCGCGCGTCCCATTTCCTGACCAATGATCACCCCACCCATCGCCGGGGAAACAACACAATCAATCGGCTCTGTGATCCCAGATTTCACCTTTTTGGCGAGCGCGCTGGCCAAGCGATCGGCTAACTGTGGATATGACAGAACCAGGGCACACTGCAGAAAAACCGGGCTACGCAAACCCGAGGACAGAATAAAATGCCCTTCCAACAACGCCCCTACGTTTCGAAAAAGGTCCAAAACCTCGTTTCGGTCCATCGCCTGTCCCCTCACAAACCAATCCCGTTGGCGATCGTCAGCCCCTTAACCGCTCAACCTCACTTACGATCTTGAGGGCGCGCAGAGCCGTGATGGCCGACGAGAGCTGTTTGGTATCGCTGACAGAAATGTCCATGACAAGCGAGAATAGATGTTGGTCGCGGTCGGTAATCTTGAAATTGGTAATGTCAGCATCGTTATTGGCGACAACTTGCGCGACCGTGGCCAATGCACCGCGCACATTATTGACAAGCAGACGCAACCGTCCGGGAAACAGCATGTCGTTCCCGCCTTGTGCCCGCCAAGAGACGTCAATCCACCTCTCCGGCGTATCCGCAAACGATGCCAACACCTCGCAATCGATTGTATGAATGAGCACGCCTTTTCCAAAACTGCGAATGCCGACGACGCGGTCTCCGGGAACCGGATGACAACAGTCTGAAAAGTGAACCGCAACCCCGTCCGCAAGCCCATCGATCGAAATTGCGCGCGCGGCAACCTTCGGATCTACCGTATCGCCCGATAGGCCGGGTAAAACGGTGGTATCATTGATCCCTGCTCCGGCATGATGGCTGGGAAAAATCGTTGCAATCACCTGGTCTTCATCAACCTTGTTTGAGCCGATCGCCGCATATAGATCATCGCGACTGTCAAACTTCAGCCGGGGCAACGCATCATCGATGGCTTCATCTGCAAGTTCAACATCTTGCGCTTCAATCGCAGCCGTGAGGAGGCGCTTGCCCAAATGAACATAATCCTCCCGTTCACGCAGGCGCAGAAACCGCCGGATCGACGAGCGCGCCTTGCCGGTTCGTGCAAAACTGAGCCAGCCTTGCGCCGGCACCTGCCCCTCAGAGGTCAGAATTTCAACCTGGTCACCATTTTTCAGCTCTTGCTTGAGCGGGGCAACTCGACCGTTGATACGTGCGCCCACGCATTGCTCACCCACATCAGAGTGCACAGCAAACGCAAAATCGATCACGCTGCTGCCGATGGGTAGCGAGATGAGATCACCTTTGGGCGTAAAGCAAAAAACCTGGTCGGAAAACATCGCCAGCTTGGTGTTTTCCATGAACTCTTCGGGGGTTTCGGCATTTTCAAGGATATCAAGCAATTCACGCACCCAGCCATATTGGCGCCCCTCAAGCCCGCCAATTCCTTGCTTGTACTGCCAGTGCGCGGCCACGCCGACCTCAGCGACCTCGTGCATCGAACGCGACCGGATTTGCAGCTCGATCGGCCGGTTCGCCGGGCCAATAACAGTGGTATGGAGTGATTGATACCCGTTTCGCTTCGGTGTCGAAATATAGTCTTTGAACCGTCCGGGCACCATCGGCCAGTGTTTGTGCACGGCACCCAGTGCACGGTAGCAATGCCCTTCGTCACCTGTGATGATCCGAAACGCCACCACATCGCTCAAGTCTTCGAAGGGGATATGCTTCTCTTCCATTTTTTGCCAAATGGAATAGAGTGATTTTTCCCGCCCCTGAACGTCTGCCTCGATGGCATGATCGGCAAGCGTCGTGCGAACCGCGTCGCCAAATTCCTTTATCAGGTCACCGGTTTCGGCGCGTAGCATCTGCAAGCGCTTCGAAAGGGAACCAACCGCCTGGGGATGGAGGTGATGAAAGGCGAGCGTTTCAAGCTCATTCTTGATCTGATAAATCCCCATCCGTTCCGCGAGGGGGGCATAAATCTCCAGCGTTTCCAGAGCAATGCGGTGACGTTTCTCTTCCTTCTTGATGAAGTGGAGGGTGCGCATATTATGGAGGCGGTCAGCGAGCTTAACGAGCAAAACCCGAATGTCGCTGGACATCGCCAGCAGAAATTTCCGGAAGTTTTCTGCCTGTTTGGTGTCTTCGGAGTGAAATTCGATCCGCGAAAGCTTAGTGACGCCATCAACAAGCTGAGCGACGTTTTCGCCAAACATATCGCGGATCTGGTCTTCGGTCGCGACCGTGTCCTCGATCGTATCGTGCAGGATTGCGGTACAGATCGTATCTGTATCGAGCGCGAGGTCCGTCAGGATGCCCGCAACCTCAATCGGGTGCGAAAAATAGGGATCACCGCTCGCGCGCTTTTGCCCGCCATGCACTTTCATCGAAAAAACATAAGCGCGGTTGAGCTTATCCTCGTCTACATCGGGTTCGTAGGACCTGACTTTTTCGACGAGTTCAAGCTGACGCAGCATCGGGTATGCATCGCCCCAAAAGGGTTACGGATCAAATTTTTGGAGGAGTATCCACACCAACTGAGTCGCCGCCAATCATTGAGGACATATCATGTTCCTCAGGCTCATCGACCTCAATGTGTTTTTGATAGCTCGAAATCAGCGATTCTTTGAGCTGATCCGCGCCGATCTCTTCGTCCGCGATTTCACGCAGGGAAACCACCGGGTTCTTATCATTGTCGCGATCAACTTTTAACTGAGCACCCGACGAAATCTGCCGAGAGCGCTGCGCCGCAAGCAGCACAAGGTTGAACCGATTGGGAACTTTCTCAACACAATCTTCAACGGTAACACGCGCCATAAAGCCTTAACCCTTCAAAGCCAATAATTTAATCCTTAAACGTATTTGAAAACTCTGGACGCGTAAACAGTTTTTTCGCACCGCAACAAAGTGTGATCATCCGAGGTTGCCAAGCAGTTGATCCTTTTGGCGGTGCACCATGCTTTCTCTCGCACCCATCGGGTCTCGACGCTCATATACATCGAGCTGATCCCGCATCTCCCGCACTGACTTTTGCAAAACCGGATGCACCCAATCGGGCGCGACTTCGACGAGCGGTTCGAGAACGAAGCGGCGGTCGTGTAACCGAGGGTGCGGAACGATGAGCGCGGCAGCAGCCGCTGATGACCGACGCTCGGCCTGAAGATGCCAACTCAATCGGTCTGGTAAGACTCGGTCATCGACGGCCAGCAAATCAAGATCGAGGAGCCTCGCATCCCAGCGAACACGGCGTTCGCGGCCAAATTCCGCCTCGACCTGATGAAGGATCCTCAGGATGCTTTGGGCCGGAAGATGGCTATCAGCGGTGAGAACGGCATTCGCAAAATCGGGCTGACCGCTCGGTGGGACCGGTGATGATTGATAAATATGCGACCCCGCAAAAACCGATAAACCAAGCGCGATGAGCCTTTCGGCAGCCGCGCGCAAAGTTTGCGCTGGCGCACCATGTTCAGGATGAGGCAGGTTAGCGCCAAGTGCAATCAAGATCATGAAAGCCGTGATAGCGATGGCAACAACCGCCCGTCAACAACTCCCCGCCGAGCCGCCGCACGACTGCGCGCTTTGCCCACGCCTCGCCAGTTTCCGCGAGGAAAATGACGCCGCGCATCCCGATTGGTTTAATGCGCCTGTTCCTGGATTTGGCGACGAGGCAGCGTGGCTGCTGATCATGGGGCTTGCGCCGGGCTTGAAAGGTGCCAATCGCACAAGCCGACCGTTTACCGGCGATTTCGCGGGCGATCTTTTGTATCCAACGCTGCTTTCCTGCGGTCTTGCGGAAGGAACCTATGCGGCACATCCCGATGATGGGCTCACACTCCGGGGGGCCTTCATCAGCAACGCTGTGCGCTGCGTTCCCCCACAAAACAAGCCTATTGGTTCTGAAATCAACAACTGCCGCCCGTTTTTGATCGGCCAGCTCAATGCGCTTCCCCAGCTCACGCATATCGTGGCACTTGGGCGCATCGCGCACGAAAGTCTCATCCGCGCCCTTGGCGGCAAGCTCAAAGATACGCCGTTTCGGCATGGTGCTCACCACAAAATAGGCGGATATATCCTCGCCGACAGCTATCATTGCTCGCGTTACAATACGAATACCGGTCGGTTGACGGCGGACATGTTCGCCGCCGTCTTTCAGGCTGTCATCGCCGATCGAAATGCAACAGCTTAACCGCTACCAGATCTGTACGCGCTCTTCAGGCGGGAGATAAAGTTCGTCGTCTTCCTTCACGTTGAAGGCCGCGTACCAGGCATCGATATTGCGAACGATCCCATTGGTGCGGAAGCTCGACGGGCTGTGCGGATCGGATTTCAAACGACGGCTCAACTCCGCATCACGATAGAGGCGCCGCCAGACCTGTGCCCACGCCATGAAAAACCGCTGGTCCCCGGTATAGCCCGCAATCACCGGAGCCGGTTTGCCATCAAGCGAGATTTTATAGGCATAATAAGCGACTTCGAGCCCGCCGAGGTCGCCAATGTTTTCGCCAAGCGTAAAACGCCCGTTAACGAACTCTCCGGGAAGCGCGGCATAACCGTCATATTGCGCAACAAGCTTGTCCGACCGCGCTTTGAAACGCTCAACATCTTCCGGCTGCCACCAGTCTCTGAGCCGGCCCTCACCATCGGATTTTCGTCCCTGATCATCAAACCCATGCCCCATCTCGTGGCCGATGACCGCACCGATAGCCCCATAATTGACGGCATCGTCGGCAGCGGGATCAAAGAACGGCGGTTGCAGGATGGCAGCGGGGAAAACGATTTCATTACGGTTTGGACTGTAATAGGCGTTCACCGTTTGCGGGGTTATAAACCACTCCGTCCGGTCGATGGGATCATTGAGCCGCGAAACCTGACGATCATATTCGGCTGCGGCAGCGCGGCGCAAGTTTCCGACTAAATCGTCGCGACGAATGTCGATCGCCGAATAGTCCCGCCATTTTTCCGGATAGCCGATTTTCGGCGTGAATTTCGCGAGCTTATCCAGCGCTTCAACCTTGGTGTCTTCGCCCATCCAATCGAGCTTGCGAATCCGATCCCCATAGGCCGCACGCAAATTTTCAACCAGCACATCCATCCGTTCCTTGGCAACCGGAGGGAAATGTTCGGCAACATACAGTTTTCCAACCGCTTCCCCCATCGTGCGATTGACAAGCGAAACACCGCGTTTCCAACGCGAACGGAGTTCAGGAACGCCCGAAAGCGTCCGCCCGGAAAAATCAAAGTTTTCCTCAACAAAAGCGGCACTCAAATAGGGCGCGGCATCCGATATTGCATGGAATTGGAGATAGGCCTTCCAAACATCGACAGGCGTCTTTGCAAAGATCTCGGTCATGCCTGCAAGCGACGAGGGCTGCCGAACGATAACCTGGCCCTGTCCATCGATTTCAAGCTCGCTCGCGAACGCTGCCCACGGGAAGCCGGGCATCGACGTTTCCATGTCAGCGATTGTCATCGGGTTGTAGGTTTTGTCGCGGTTGCGGCTTTCCGCGCGCGACCAAAAGACCTCGGCCATCGCCGTTTCCAGCTCGAGAGTCTTCGCGGCCTTTTCTTCAGCGCCGTCAATATCAGCCAGATCCATCATCGAGGTTACATGGCGCTCAAAGGCTTCACGGAGCGCAGCCGATTTTTCGCTGTCTTCCAGATAATAATCGCGATCCGGCAGGCTTAACCCGGACTGAGTGAAATAGACCGCATAGGCATCCGGGTTTTTCGAGTCGACATTGAAAAAGAAATTGAAAGGTGAGGTGCCGTTCGCGCGTACATTTTGAGCCATGATCATCGCAATCTCATCATGGGTTTCGGCAGCCGCAATCTCTGCAAGGTCGGACGCGATCGGCGCGAGCCCAAGGCTGTTGATGCGCCCCTCATCCATAAAACTGGCGTAAAGGTCCCCTACCTGCTGGGTTTCGGTGCCCTTTTCAACTGACTGCGCCTTAGCGGCCGAGCTTTCTATGATCTCCCGGGTACGCTCCTCCGAACGTTCGGCGAGCTTTGTGAACGAGCCATAGTTTGATCGATCCGCTGGGATCTCAAAATTGACAAGCCACTTACCATTGACAAACTGATAGAAGTCATCCTGAGGACGAATACTTGTATCAATCGTGTCGAGCTCGATTCCGAATTCCCCGAGTTCAGGCTTCAGCGCTGGCTCGGCAGCTACAGCACTGGCAACCGAAGGCGTTTCATTCGATGCGCCATACCCCGAAGCACAGGCGCCGAGTGCACCAAGCAACGTGGTGGCCAACAGAATGCGGAGACTGACAGTAGTCATGCGGTTTCGTCCTCGTTTCATAGAAATTTTTGCCGTCAAACGACAGTGTTGAGACGCGCGTAGGCGGCAAATGGCACAGGAATGAGGCAAGCCGAGCCATCGACGCGACAAATCGCTTTTACTTTATCCGCCACAGCTTGGCGCGGTACATCATCCAAACGCGAACGGCACCGTCTCCAAAAACGGGGATAAATGCCTCGTCGTCAATCGCAAGGCCGCCAGTATAGCTGCCAAAGGCAGGCATAACCAAGCGTTTTTCACCCACCGCAAAACAAGGGCCTGCTGCGACCCGGCCTTTTAGGGGAACGCGGACCTTGGGATGATAATGACCGATGATTTGTGAACACGGCACGTCTTCATCCTCATGCGCGAAAAGTATCCCGCATTCGCTTAAACTGTGTACTACATGCCCACCGAAAACCCCGCCAAGTTCACCGTCATGATTACCGGTGACCCAGGTCCAGTCATCGACGCTTTCAACGAGCGAGGCGAGATGATCGCCATCGGGCCGCGCCATCCGCTCGCCTGCGCGCCGGTCGTGAAAACTATCGCCGAGAGAGATCACCCGCTCCGGTTTATGGTGGTCAATCGCAGCAGCAAGACGGGCCAGTGTGTCCAGGCTGTCAAGCACACTTACGGGAATGCCACGGCGGGCAAAATAAGACCCCTTTTCGAGATGCAGATCAGAAACGACAAGTGTATTCCGTGCCGGCCACATAAGCACGCCCGACGGGCAAAGCAGGAAGTTTGCATCGCCAAAAGTGACCGGGGTCGGCGCACCGATCCTCTGCGGGCCGAAAGCCACCGGGTCTTTTGGGAGGGCCTGGTTAGTTTGCAATCGTCGCTCCTACTTCACGCGCGATATCGCGATACAATTCATCGGCCTCTTCATCGAAGGTCGCCTGCTCAAGAAGTGCTTCGACCCCGCTGCCGGGAACAGGTTCGGTACGCGCGTCCATTAGGATCGGTATGGCAAGCGGGCTCACCCGGTCAAGCGACCGAAAGAGCGCATGCCCATGAAACCGGTTGAGCCAGTCAGACAAACGCGCGACGTCCAAAAGCTCGCCCTCGGCATCCTCGCGGGCGATCCGCAAAAGGATATGGTCGGGCTCATATCGCATGAGCACATCATAAATTAGATCGGTGTTGAAAGTGATCTGCTTCATGGCGCGTCGCTCTCCCGCGCGGCGCTGCTCGGTCAAACCCGTAATTGTGGCGATCCGCCGGAAAGACCGCTTCAGCATCGGCGATGCCGCGATCCATTCTTCTAATTCGTCGCCCAAAATATCGGGAGCGAGCAGCTCATCGACATGGTCTGCCATCACTTCGCGCGCACCGGAGACAGCGAGCCCATAATCAGTGATCCGAAAACTTAACGGTTGCAGGCCTAACCGCTCCATCCTTCGGGTGATCAGCATGCCAAGCGTCTGGTTCGCAAGCCGTCCTTCGAAAGTGTAGATCACCGTATAATTGAGGCCCTGGCGGGTAAAATGCTCAACCAGGACATGTTTGTCGTCGGGGAGCACCGAATACGCCTGTTGTAGCGTCAACCATTCGCGCACATCATCAACATACCCTCCCCAGCTTTCCGGTTTATTCAATCGGTCGCGGACGCCCATGGAGAGAAAGGTGGAAAGGGGCATCTGACCACCTGCATAGGCCGGCACCTTTGGCAGTCGCCCCTTGCCCGCACGGCATTCCAGGTTCATGTCACTCACGCCAATAAAGACGAGCATTTCACCCGCGAAGATAAAGCTATCGCCTGGGGTTAGCCCTTGCGCGAAATATTCTTCGACCTCCCCAAGAATGCGCCCCACCGAACGGTTTTTTGGGCTGACCTTTTTCACCTTAAGGCGCGCCGCCTCAACAATCACGCCGATATTCTGCCGGTGACGCGCAATGATCGCCCGGCTCGGAATGCGGTAGCGCCCGTCCTCGTCTCGCACCAAACGCTGATACTGGTCATATTGCGAAAGTACCGACCCGCCATCGATGCAAAAACGGAACAGCCGCTCAAATGTGTCTTCGTCCAGCCTTCGATAGGGAAAGGCGCTCCTGACAACCGCGAGCACCTCTTGAGGCGTCGCGGGCACTGCACAAAGGCAGTTCATAACGAACTGAACGACGACATCCAAAGCGCCAGCCCCAGGGGCAGGGCTGTCCTGATCACCCCGCTCAATCGCATCGCGCGCCGCATAGCATTCAAGCGCCTCAAACCGATTTCCAGGCACCAGAATTGCGCGGCTTGGGGTATCCAATCGATGGTTTGACCGCCCAATCCGTTGCATCAGACGCGATACGCCCTTGGGTGCCCCCACCTGCAAAACCAGGTCAACATCACCCCAGTCGATGCCGAGTTCGAGGGCGGATGTCGCTACCACCGAGCGGATTTTTCCATCGGCCATCATGGCCTCGGTTTTGCGGCGTTGCTCTTTGGCGAGCGAGCCGTGGTAGATCGCAATAGGGAGGCCATCCTCATTCGCCTCCCACAGCATTTGAAAGAGAAGCTCCGCCTGCGCGCGGGTGTTTACGAAAACGATCGAGGTGCCGGTTGTGCGGATTATATTGTAGATATCATCAACTGCGTATCGCGCCATAAACCCGCCAAAGGGCATTTCGGCATCCGAACGGAGGATCTCGATTTCCGGCTGAACAGCATCTTCAGCCCTTACCACGGTCGCGGTTTTGTCAGGCGGACTTAACCATTTGGCGAGTGCTGGCATATCGGCAACGGTTGCCGAAAGCCCAAATCGGCAATATCCCGGAACCAATTGCTCCAGCCTGGCAAGCGCAAGGCTGGTAAAGTCACCGCGTTTGGAGCCGATAAAGCTATGCGCTTCGTCAAGAATCACCAGCTTCAGCGATCCGAAAATTCGATCCGCGTCGGGGTAGCTGAGCATCAACATCAGTGATTCAGGCGTTGTCAGCAGCATATGCGGCGGGCGTTCGCGTTGACGCTTTCGTTTCGATTGCGGCGTATCGCCCGTGCGGGTTTCAACCGAGATCGGAAGCCCAATTTCGGTAATGGGAGCCCCCAGGTTACGCTCGATGTCATTGGTCAGTGCTTTCAGCGGGGATACATACAGCGTGTGGAGCCCGTCGTGCGTTCCCGCCATCAGGTCCTCAAGCGCGGGAAGAAACCCGGCGAGTGTTTTCCCTGCCCCGGTAGGAGCCACAAGCAAAGCCGAGTTCCCAGAACGAAACGCCGAGCGCATCGCCGTCTGGTGCCCGCGCAGGGCCCAGCCACGCCCCGCGAACCAATCAACAATCGGCTGCGGCCAATCGGCCCCATCAGGGCGCAAGGGGGTGGACATCTCGGCTTTCATCGCCACCATATTGGCTCGGGTATTGGCAATCGCCAACAATTATTGCTATGAATACGTATCGCGAACAAAAAAGCAACTTAAATGCACCCTGAAACCTGGATCGAAATTCGGCCTGAAGGCCCCTATGTGGTGCCTGCTGATGCCTATATTGATCCGACACGGCCGGTGCCGCGGGCGATTATTACCCATGGTCATGCCGATCATGCCCGCGCAGGCCATGGTACCGTTTATGCCACGCCCGAAACATTGAAAATCATGGCGGTACGGTATGGGGAAACATTTACGGACACCCGGATCCCCTTGGCTTATGGAGAAACGATTGAGATCGGCGGGGCCGAACTTTGTTTCGGGCCTGCCGGACATATATGGGGCAGCGCCCAGGCGATGGTTGAGCATGCCGACAAGCGGATTGTCTTCGCGGGCGATTACAAACGCCGCGAGGACCCGACCGCAGCGCCATTCACCCCCATGGCGTGCGATGTGTTTGTCACCGAGGCCACCTTTGGTCTCCCTGTCTTTCGCCACCCGCCGATCGAGGATGAAATCGCCAAACTTCTGAATTCACTCGCATTGCAGGGGGACCGGCCGCATCTTGTAGGCGCCTACGCACTGGGGAAATGCCAGCGTGTCATCATGGCACTGCGCGCAACCGGATATCAAAAGCCAATTTATCTCCATGGCGCTCTGATGAAACTTGCTACGCTGTATCAGGAAAACGGTTTTGATTTCGGCGAGTTACGACCGGTTGCAGGGGTAAAGAGGGATCAGCTTGCCGGAGAGATTATCATGTGCCCACCAAGCGCGCTCGCCGACCGCTGGTCACGGCGGATGGGGGACCCGGTGACCGCGATGGCCTCGGGGTGGATGCGCGTTCGCGCGCGGGCACGCCAGCGCGGGGCCGAGTTACCCCTGATCATCTCCGACCATGCCGATTGGAATGAATTGTGTCTCACGTTACAAGAAATGGCGCCGGCGGACATCTGGATTACCCACGGGCGCGAGGATGCGCTGATGCATCAGGCCGAGCGGATGCAGATCAAGGCGCGCGCGCTTTCTTTGATCGGCTATGAAGAAGATGCGAGCGAGTGATGCGTGCGTTCGCGAAGCTCCTTGATCAGCTATACTTCACGAGCGCGAATAATGCCAAACGGGCCTATTTGCTTGATTATTTCCGATCGACCCCCGATCCGGATCGTGGGTTTGCGCTCGCGGCCCTCGCGGGAACTCTTGATTTCGATCTTTTCAAGCGCGGGCTGATCCGCGAATTGATCGAAGAGCGTGTCGACCCGACACTCTTCGCGATGAGCTATGATTATGTTGGCGAAATCTCTGAAACCGTGGCCCACCTCTGGCCGACCCCGCCTCGCCAACCTGGCCAACCGGACGACACCGACCTACCATCGCTTTCCCGCGTGATTGACGAGTTCCGCACCGCTGGCAAGGCTGACATTCGCAGCCTCCTAGCTGACTTTCTGGACAGGATGAACGCCAGCGAGCGCTGGGCGCTTCTGAAACTGGGCACCCGCGGGCTTCGGGTGGGTGTCTCTGCGCGCTTTGCCAAAAAAGTCGTTGCGGAATTTGCGGGCGTTGATGTTCATGAAGTCGAAGAGATCTGGCATGCGCTCGCGCCACCTTATGAAGACCTGTTTGCCTGGGCGGAAGGGCGCGCACCGCGACCGAGCATTGAGGGTCGCGTTGTGTTCCATCCGGTCATGCTTGCGCATCCACTAGAAGACGACAAGGTTGAGACGATCTCACCCGACCAATTTGCTGCCGAATGGAAATATGATGGTATCCGTGTCCAGCTTGTGGGGGAGCGGTCGGGCAGCGGCGTGTTCTCACGGACGGGCGATGATATCTCGGGCGCCTTCCCCGATATTCGTGATGCGATCGACTTTCGCGGCGTGGTCGACGGGGAATTGCTGATCATCCGCAATGGTGAGATCGGCAGCTTTCAAGACCTCCAAACCAGACTGGGGCGAAAGTCGCCCTCCGCCAAAATGATTGCTGAACGGCCAGCGGGTATCATGCTTTATGACGCCCTCAATCTCGATGGTGAGGATATACGCCCCCTGCCCTTTCGCGAGAGGCGCATTCGACTTGAAGCATTCAGTGCCCCGAGAAAAGGGGGGCGATTTCACCTCTCCCCACTCGTGACGTTTGAGTCGGTGGAAGCGCTGGCGGCCTTACGCGCACAAATCGCCGGTGAAGATGCCGGGCTGATCGAAGGTCTGATGCTGAAACGGTGGGACGCGCCCTATCTACCCGGTCGCCCTACTGGGCAATGGTATAAGTGGAAGCGCGATCCTCTCCTACTCGATGCCGTTCTCATGTATGCGCAGCGCGGGCATGGCAAACGGTCGTCGTTTTACTCCGACTATACGTTTGGGCTTTGGAAAGACGACCAGCTTTTGCCAATTGGCAAGGCCTATTTCGGGTTTAGCGACGACGAATTGAAACAGCTCGACAAATGGGTGCGTGCTCACGCCATCGGGCGGTTTGGTCCGGTACGTGAGGTTGAGAAAGCACTGGTTTTTGAGGTTGCATTCGATAGCGCTCACCGCTCGAAACGCCATAAATCGGGCTTTGCCCTGCGTTTTCCACGGATCAGCCGGATCCGCTGGGACAAACCGGCGCACGAAGCCGACCAGCTTTCAGCGCTGGAAACACTTGTTGGCGAGTAGCATTCTGCACGACGTTCAAGAGCTGAAGCGTCTCACCCCTTATCGCGCAACAGGCGGGCTTTCTGGCGTTCCCAGTCACGCGATTTCTGATCCTGGCGCTTGTCATAGAGTTTTTTACCCCGCGCCAACCCAAGCTCCACCTTTGCACGCCCTCGATCGTTGAAGTAGATTGCGAGCGGGATCAATGTCATGCCCTGACGCATGATTGCGCCCTGCATCCGGTTGATTTCCTTGCGGTTGAGTAACAGTTTCCGGGGGCGGCGGGGTTCGTGATTGTAGCGATTGCCGTGGGTAAACTCCGGGATATAGGCGTTCACCAAAAACGCCTCGCCATTGCGAACTTCGGCATAGCTGTCGGCGATGTTGCCGTCGCCGAAGCGGAGCGATTTGACCTCGGTCCCCTGCAAAGTGATTCCGGCTTCAACGGTGTCTTCGATATGGAAATTGTGCCGCGCTTTGCGGTTTTCCGCCGCAACGCGAACCTTATGACCCACTTTTCCGACAATCGGGCGCGCCATGGCTAGAGTCCTGCATGCCGAAGGGCTGCATCGATCTGCGCACATGCTTCCGGATCCGGCGGCAGAATCGGCAATCTGACCTCTCCGCTGATATGCCCGAGCTTGGCAAGCGCATACTTCGCGGGCCCGGGCGAGGGCGAACAAAACAAAGCTTTATGCAGCGGGAACAAGCGGTCGTTGATCGTGATTGCCGTTTCGAAATCACCCGCGATACAGGCATCCAGAAACTGAGCGCACATGGCAGGCGCCACATTCGCAGTTACCGAAATGGCGCCGCGGGCGCCCATTGCCATAAGGCCCAATGTCTGGTCGTCATTGCCAGAAAGCTGAATAAAACCAGCGCCGCAGGCATGCCTTTGCGCCGACATTCTCGTTGGATCACCGCTCGCATCTTTCACACCGACAATGTTGGGGTGTTGGGCTAGCGTGGCCATCGTCTCGACCGTCATGTCGATGACCGATCGCCCTGGGATGTTGTAAATATAAAGGGGGCGGTCAGTCGCATCGGCCACCGCGCGAAAATGCGCCAGCAGTCCCTCCTGATTGGGTTTGTTATAATAAGGTGTCACCACGAGCAGCGCATCGGCCCCCATGGCGGCGGCGTCTTTCGCCAGACCAACCGCCTCAGCAGTTGCATTGGACCCACATCCCGCCATCACCGGAACCCGCCCCGCAACATGTTCGAGCGTCAATTCGATCACACGGCGATGTTCGCTGTGGCTAAGGGTCGCTGATTCACCTGTCGTTCCGCAGGGCACAAGCCCATGAGTGCCGGCCTCAATCTGCCAATCGATAAAGCCACGCATCGCCGGTTCATCGATCGCGCCATCGCGAAATGGTGTCACCATGGCAGGCAACGACCCAAAAAATTCTCGTCCCACGTTAGTGACTCCCTTAAGGGGTGTGCAATCATGCGAATGCGAGGCCGGAGGCGCAATTCCCCCGTGCCATCATGCGCGTGCTATCCCACAGGATATCGATACCGTGCAAGCCTTGAAATGGCAGCGCCATTCAAGTGCCGTTCAACTCCCCGCGCTTATTGTGGCAGAAGTTGACCGACTGGCACAAAATTGTTCGCGGCTTGATCAAGGCCCTTGTCACACCAGATTGTAGTGAGTTGATTTGCGAATGGCCGAACTCGCTAGTAAATTGTTGTGAATGAAAGGGTTTTGTTGAGCATATGGCTGCTATGATCATGATCAAAGGGATAATCTTGTGATTGATTTCTATGATAGTCTGCAGCGGCACGCAGGCCGTGCACCACGGCCTAAGGTTGTGCGTCTTTTCATGTTAAAACCGCCAGTGTTAAAGTCGCTGCTCCTGCTCATCGCCATTACCGGTTTGAGTGCCGCACCGTCCAAAAGCGAGGCGCAACTGGCAATGGCGCCTGCACACCCCATACCGAAGCCCGAGATCTTGCCGCCTTTGAATGGCAGCCAGGTGTTTCACTATCGGAAACAATTTCAATTGATCCGTAAAGGGGGTGCTCGGCCCAAAACATCGCGGTCTCATCCCCATTTTGATCCGCTTGCCGAATTGCTCGTGAGCTGGGCCTATGTGTTGGAGCAAGGTCCAAATGCGCGGTTTTCCGATTTGGCGCGCGTATTGAACGCGGCGGAAACATTCCCCCATGCGACTCTCCTTACCCGTCGTGCAGAGAGCAGGATGCCCTTAAGTTTGACCCCTGAGGTTCGCGCGCGCTGGTTTGCCAAACACCCGCCGGTGAGTGGAGCGGGAAACATACAGAAGGCAATTGGCTTGCTTGGCGAAAACCCGCGCGACGAAGTGGCGGTTGCCCTGCTGCGGAAAGGCTGGCGCAGCGCCAATTTTATCGTCAGTGTCGAACGCGAGGTGATTCGGCGGTATGGCCATCTCCTCCGCTCGCGAGATCATGAAGCCCGTGCTGATTTTAAGCTTTGGTACAAGAACAGCTACGCTGCGGCGCGGGTGATGGGCTATGCGCGCAAAGATTACCGAAAGCTGATCGCTGCGCGCGTGAAACTTCAACGTTCTGAAGCGGGGGTCGATACGGCGATTGCGGCAGTGCCCAAGGTGCTCCAGAATAATCCGGGGTTGATTTATGACAGGGCGGTGTGGCGTCGCAACCGCGGCAAGCACGAGGGAGTGCGTAAGCTCCTTTTGAAACCCGACCTGCCGGTTGCTGAGAATCCGCGCCCTGATCGCTGGTGGCGTGAATTTCATCTGCAAGCCCGCAAAGCGCTTCGCGAGGGTAAATATCTCGAAGCTTATCGCCTGGCCGCGCAACATCATCTGATTGCCCCCGATCAGGACATTCAGGCCCTATCGCAAAAACACCTGCAGGCGCTGGTTGACGCCGAGTGGCTATCAGGATGGATAGCCCTTCGCTTTCTTCAGCAGCCCGAACGCGCCATCACCCACTTTGACCGTGTGGCCCCGGCCGTGAAAACCGATGTGAGCTGCTCGCGCATTGCCTATTGGCAGGGCCGGGCGCGCGCCGCAACCAAAGCCGCAGGCGCGGACGCCTTCAGCTATTATGAAGCCGCTGCGAAGTATCCAAACCGTTTCTATGGCCAGCTTGCGCTCGAAGAACTCAAATTTTCGCCGGGCAGAACATCACCCCTGCCCGTCGCGCAACCCGCACCGTATGCGGGCAGACAAGCTGAAAACAACGCTGTCCGCCCAAATAACTGGGAAATGAGCCCGCTGATCCAGGCGGCAATGATCCTTCATCAACTGGGCGAAGATCGCTGGCTTAAGCCTTTCATTCGCCATATCGCGCGGCATGGCGATCTCATTGCGGATGATCCCAAGGTGCTGGCGCTCGGGAAGGTGCTTGGCCGACAGGATCTTGGCTATCAAATCGCCAAGCGGGCGCAACAACTGCAAATGCTAAGTTGGCAGGCCGACGCCGCCTACCCTTTGATTACGCCTGTATCAAAAGCCTTGGTGCTGCAAGGCGATGCCATACAGCAAACGGCCATCGTCCACGGCATCATTCGCCAGGAAAGTGCCTTCGAAACGACCGCGCGCAGCCGTGCCGGCGCTCTTGGGCTGATGCAGCTTTTACCCTCAACCGCAAAAATAACGGCGCGCCGCATTGGCGTTCCCTACGACCGCGCACGCCTGACCCGAGACCCGGTTTATAATCTTCAGCTTGGACAGGCTTATTTTGGGAAGCTTCAGCGTATGTTTGAGGGATCGCACATTTTGCCGATTGCCTCTTACAATGCCGGGGAAAATGCCGTTGCCCGCTGGGTAAGGCAATATGGAGACCCGCGCACGCCCGCCGTCGATCCGCTCGATTGGATGGAACTTATCCCCTACAGCGAAACACGGAATTATGTGCAGCGGGTTTTGGAGGCGGCTTCGGTGTATCGGTACAGGCTGGCGCGCGATCAAAGCCGCGAAGATCCTACGCGAGCCCAACTTGTGCCTTTGATTTCGAGACGGGCGAGCTAGCGAAAAATCTTACGAAAAAAGGGCAGCGCGCTGGCACTGCCCTCACCGTTTCATAACCCCGGAGAGTTGGAGCTATTCAATCGCCTTGCGATAGCTGCTGTGGCGTTCCTTTTGTAAATAGTGTAGTTTTTGCCGTCCGGCCTTAAGTTCTTCGGCGGACAGGAAACCGTCGGCATCGGTATCGAGCATGGCAAACCGCTCTTTCGGATCCGCCAGAAGCTCATCCTCGCTGATGCTGCCATCACCATTCACATCAATCCGCTCCATGCGATCTGCGCGTCGTTCGTCACGCGCGCCACTTCGCTTTTCGACCCGCTCATCAATCGTTTGGCCAAGTTCTTGTTTTGAGACGGCGCCATCATTGTTCCGATCAGCCCGGTCAAAGACTGTTGATTGATAATCGATAAATTCGTCTCGTGTGACAATTCCATCTTCGTCGTGATCAGCCCATTCAAACTGACGGGCGGCACCCCGTTTGGCCTTTTGTTTTCCTCGTTTTTCCCAGGATTTTTGAACCTCTTCAAACTCGCCTTCGCTGATCAGCCCGTCCTGATCGGCATCCAGTCGTTCGAAACGCACTTTGTGACGCGCGAGAAACTCATCGAGGCTGACCTGGCCGTCGCGGTCGCGATCGGCACGCAGAAGCTGATTGTTGGGAAATGCCGATCGATCGAAGGCGTTTGCAGCCAACGCCCAACCCGCCGTAGAGGTCGCGGCAACTGCCCCCAAGAGAAGTACATGTTTGGTTATGAATTTCATTGCTTCATCCTTTGTGACTTTATGTCTTTCAGTCTAACGAGCGTTCAGGGGCGTTTTCCGCCACGCACTCATGCATGATACGTTGGGGTCTGGACTTATCCTTCGGTCTTTTCGTGGCGTCCGATTATTTCGTTGTCAGTTCGGTTTCAATCGTGCGGGTCGTTCGCAAGCGCCGACGCGATATCAGGGTCCACAGGGGCCGGTGTCATATCAATGTCTTCACGCAATCGATCGATCACATCGCGCATCACCTGAAGTCGCCCATATTTCTTTTGGTGGAAGGGGATGACCCGCCATGGTGCTTGCTTGGTTGATGTTCTCTCCAGCATCTCAAGCGTTGCCGCCTCGTAAGCGTTCCATTGGGCGCGGTTCCGGATATCCTCCATGGTGAGCTTCCAGTGTTTCCCGGGCGTATTCAGCCGATCCTCAAATCGTTCGCGTTGGACATTGGGTGAAATATGCAGAAAATACTTCAAAATTCGGCTTCCGTTATCGATCAGCGTTTTTTCAAAATCGTTGATCTCGTTGTACGCGCGTTGCCAAGCCGCTTCCTTGCAAAACCCCTCTACGCGCTCAACCAGTACGCGCCCATACCAGGATCGATCGAAAATCGCGATTTCGCCTTTTCCGGGGAGACGTTTCCAAAAACGGTACAGATAGTGACGCTTGCGCTCGCGTTCATCGGGGGCGGCAATAGGCCAGACCTTGTACCCTCGTGGGTCAAGTGTGGCGGTAATCCGTTTGATCACGCCGCCTTTGCCGGCCGCATCCCAGCCTTCAAATACAATGATCGCCCGTTCCTGATGGACAATATAGGCGGTTTGAATGCGCTCAAGTTCAGCTTGCATGGCCTGCAACTGTTGCCGGTACTCATCCTTGTTGACGCGCTTGTCTTGATCCTGGTCAGGCAACGCGGCTTTCGTCATAGCACTCCTCCCGTTTTTTTTCGCACACTCCGGTCGAAACGCCTGGTATCCAGCATGGACAAGCGCGGCTGGAGGCGATAGCGTCGCCAGCCGAAAACCGATACACCAACAAGGGGGTTGCGTTATGCGCGGGATGTCAAGCGTGAAGTCGATTTTGGTCGGGGCATTTGCCGGGCTTTTGGCGATCGGTAACGCCGCAGCGCAGGTCGAACAGACCAAAGGCAGTTTTGTTGATAAGTTCCGCCAGCTCGAAGAAATCCTGCCGACCCCGAACGTGTATCGGACGGCTTCAGGCGCCCCTGGCCATCAATATTGGCAGCAGCGCGCCGATTATAGAATCAACGTCAGTATTGATGATGACAAGCAGATCCTGACGGGCTCCGAGACGATTACCTATACCAATAACTCGCCCGATCAGTTGCGCTATATATGGGTCCAACTCGACCAGAACCGCTTCGCCAAGCACTCCGATAACTACCGCAGCGAAACTTTGAGCGGTTCGCGCGAAATCGCGAAAGCAGGCGGCGGATCATCAAACAAACTGCCTTATTCGGCCATGCGGCGCGCGTTCAAGACGCTTGAGTTCGATGGCGGACACAAAATCGACGCGGTTACCGATGCAAGCGGGGCGAACCTGCCGTACACCATCAACCAAACCATGATGCGCATCGATCTACCGACACCGCTGAAACCGAGTGCCAGCCTGACATTCAATATCAACTGGCACTATAATATCACCCCCAGCCGCCAACTCGGTGGGCTTCGTTCCGGATATGAATTTTTCAAGGACGACGAAAACTACCTCTATCTGATTGCACAGTGGTATCCGCGGGTTGCTGCCTATACCGATGCCACCGGCTGGAACAACAAACAGTTTCTCGGCCGCGGTGAGTTCACGTTGGAATTTGGCGACTATGAAGTCGCCATCGAAGTACCCGCTGATCATGTCGTTTCGTCAACGGGTGAATTGACCAACGCAGACACGGTCTTGACAGCAACCCAGCAGAAACGCCTTGAGACCGCGCGCACCGCAAAAGCGCCGGTGTTTATCGTTTCACCCGAGGAAGCGGTTGAGAACCAGAAAACCAAAGCAAAAGGCCGCAAAACCTGGGTGTTCAAAGCCGAAAATGTGCGCGATTTCGCCTTTGCGACGTCACGGAAGTTCATTTGGGATGCGGTTGGATACAAGCAACCAACCGACGGCAAAACGATTATGGCTATGTCGTTCTACCCGGACGAGGCTGAACCGCTTTGGAGCAAATATTCAACGAAAACCATCGTTCACACGATGAAGGTCTACTCGAAATATTCCTTTCCCTATCCGTATCCGACTGCGCAATCCGTCAACGGACCTGTAAGTGGGATGGAATATCCGATGATCACCTTCAACGGCCCCCGCCCGGTAATCGACAAAGAAACCGGCGAACGCACGTATACGCGTCGTGCGAAATATGGCCTGATTAGCGTCATCATCCACGAGATCGGGCATATCTACTTTCCGATGACGGTGAATACTGATGAGCGCCAATGGACCTGGATGGACGAAGGTATCAATACGTTCCTTCAGTTCCTTGCGCAGGAAGAATGGGAAGAGGGTTACCCATCCCGCCGCGGTGAGGCGCGCAAGATTGTGAGCTATATGCGCTCGCAAAACCAAGTGCCCATCATGACCAATTCGGAATCGATCCTCCAGTTCGGTAACAACGCCTATGGCAAACCCGCGACGGCGTTGAATATTCTTCGTGAGACCGTCATGGGGCGTGAGCTTTTTGATTTTGCATTCAAAGAGTATGCGCGGCGGTGGGCCTTCAAACGGCCATACCCCGCTGACTTCTTCCGCACGATGGAAGACGCGTCGGGCGTTGATCTCGACTGGTTTTGGCGCGGATGGTTTTATTCGACCGACCATGTCGATATCTCAATCGACCGCGTGGTTCATGCCCATATTAATACCGAAGACCCCGACATTGAAGAGGCGCTGAAGCGTAAGAAAAAAGCCGACGAACCGGTCAGCATCACAGTGGAGCGGAATAAAGGCATGCCGCGCGCGGTTGAGGCTGATCCCGACCTTCTCGATTTCTACAACGAGAATGATGAGTTCACCGTTTCGGGCAAACAGCGCAAAGCCTATGAAAAACTGATCGAGGATCTGGAAGACTGGGAGGCCGAACTCCTGAAGCGCGGGGAGCATGTCTACTTCCTCCAGTTTTCCAATAAAGGTGGGCTGGTCATGCCGGTTATCCTCGATGTCACCTTCAAGGATGGCTCCAAGAAAGAGTATCGCTGGCCCGCCGAGATTTGGCGTTACACCCCGCATACAGCGACCAAGATGGTGATCACGGAAAAAGAGATTGCTAAAATCGTCGTCGATCCCCGGCTTGAAACCGCTGATGTTGATCTGGAAAACAACACATGGCCAGCGGAGCCTGTCGAAAGCCGACTTGAGCTCTTCAAACGCAAGAAGAGCCGGAATCTCATGAAAGAGATCTACGATGATCAAAAACCCGACGAAGAGGATGGCGACGACACAGATAGCGACGATGAGGATAAGTAGAGCTCTCGCGGTTACGGTCGCGCTCTTTTTGGGCGCGGTTTCCGCATACGGGCATAACTTCCACACCGTACTCAGCACGATCAGTTTGAATGAGCGCACGGGTAACCTCGAAATCGTGCAGGAGCTTACCCTCCATGATTTGATGCCCGTGCTCATTGCGCTTTCGGGCGACCAGGCCCTCACGATTGACAGTGAGGGAGCGGAAATCATGGTCAGAGATTATCTCAACAGGAATTTTCGTCTGCGTTTTGGCAAGACGGACGCGGCAATCGAGTGGATCGGGATGGAAGCTGATATCGATACGCTGACCACCTATCAGCAGGTCACCTGGCCGGGCGAGCGTGAACCCATTACGGTTGAAAACCGGGTGTTGGCGGACGCGTATTCCGACCAGGTCAATACACTGACGCTGGTCGTGGGAGACGCCGCCAAAAGCTATAGTTTTATCAAAGGGCAGTTCGAGCAGGAAATTGCCGTTGCGGACGTGAGCCAGGATCGGCGGCCTTAGGGTCAGGACCCTGGGCCCTGTTGACAAACTGTTTTTGGATCATGGCGCGCAATGGCAGGCATGTGGTCGGGACACCTCCCCCTCAAACCAGCCTGCTTATCCGAACCACCAGCCGCGCGGCATGCGAACCGGCAGCATCGATTTCACAATCGGAGAGGAAAACCGCCTTAGATCAAGGCTTTCATGCATGGCGACCAGCGGCTGCCCGCCCAACACGGTGGTGATCATTGAGCGCACGTAAAACGGTGAGTCAACAAGTGCGCGGCGCACCCGCGGTCGCGACCCAGGGTCCGCAGCCGTTGAGCGTTTAACCCCCCAAAACCCTCGCGGCAGATCACATCGCGGGGGCACATCGAACATGCTGATGCTGCCATCATCGCGATAAATCAAGCCAAGGTCCTGGCGAGGGGATTGCACAGGATCATCCCCGCAGCGAGATACATTGCCAAACAGTCGTGCCGCATCAGACGGGTGGCGGTGTTTGATATCGGGCATTTCGGCCGAATAAAGGATCACCGTTTCACGCCCGCGACGCGCACGCGACCAATCCCAGCGATGAAAACCTTTCGCGAGCGGCTCATGCCCTTCATTCATATCAAAATAGCCATGCCCTTCCCACGAAATGTCTGGCTTATCGAAGGCGACCGAGACCCGCATATGCGGCGCAATTGGACGCCAATGATGGCGTCCCCGCGCCTCCAGCGGATAGCGCGCAGAAAACATCGGATCGAGACGAAAACTGACCCGGCCTTTGAGCCTTTTCGGCATGGGGGCCGTCACTTCATCGAGCTCAATTTCAATAAGGTCGCCGTTTCGGGTGAGCGAGCTTGGCCCTACTGTGAACTGACCGGCACCGGTGGAAAGCCCGGTGCGCGGGCGTTCAGTCATCGCCCAAAGCGTCGCTTTTGGTGTATAGAGCGCCACGTTGACGGCCACATGATTGAACGGGTCCTTGTAGCCGCGCCAGGCATAATAGGGTGAAAAAACCGAACCGATGAAAAAGATCAGACTGAGCGACTGGGTCCCGTCGTCGCTGATGGCGTCGACATACCACCAGCGATAACCACTGGGTGGGACCGGCGCATCGAAGCCCAATCCTCGATCAGACACTGTGCCGCCATCTGCCCCGAGAGCGAAGCCATCGGCATGCCCGGGGCCGGGTGCGCGCTGCCCCCCGCCAGGTAAAGCCCCGGCAGCTTGGTCCGTTGTCCCGGGCGGAGAAAATTCGCCAGCAAATGATGGTTCGCACGTCCGTACAGAGCCCCCCCGCTCCCCGGAAACCGATTGGCGAACATCGCCGGAGTTGTCCGCAAGCTTTCGGTCTTGGACCAATTGATCTGGAGCCCCGCACTGCTCAACCTTTGCTTCACCTGCGTCTCGCATCGCTCAATCTCCTCAGGGGCTGGCCCGCCCGTATCACCGCGCGCGGCGGCATTTACAATTAGAAACAGTCGCTCGTTTCCGTCGTGTTGATCATTTTCTTCGTGCGATGTCTGGCGGCATATATAAATCGTGGGATCGCGCGGCAGGCCGTAACGGGCGATATCCTTGAATTCCAGCCGATAGTTCGCACCAAACGCGACATTGTGGTGCGCGAGCGGAAAGCCCGAAACAGGCCCATTGAGCGCCCACGTCAAGGCTGAGTAGGATCGTGCCCCGGGTGAAACGCGTTTCACATGGTGCCCCTGGAGCGATCCCAAGAGCCCTGAGGCAAGCGCATTCACATCACCGTTTAAGACAACCGCATCGGCAGCGATCTCTTCGCCTGTTTCGAGGCGCAGGCCACTCACGCGTCCAGCCTCGGTTTTGATTTCGCTGACACCTGTCCCCAGGCGGATTTCTCCACCGGCATTCTCAACCAACGCGGCAATCGCCTGGGGGAGTTTCGCCATGCCGCCGCGGACCCGCCATACGCCCATCAGCTCGGCATAGGCGACCAGCATGAGCGTTGCCGGCGCACGGTAGGGAGAGGCCCCGCAGTATGTTGTGTATCGCGCAAACAACTGATGCAGGCGCGGGTCGCGGAAGTAGGATTTGAGTTTGCGCGCATAGGTCGGCACGGGCGACGCTGCCAAAAACTCCGCAAGCGTTGCATTTTTGAAAAGCCGCGCCATCGATGGCCGAGGGTAACGCATGAAACGCTCGTCAAGAACCTCAAATGCGGCTTGAGCATCTTGTGTAAACCGTGCAAACCCTTCGGCTTCTCCCGGCCCGGCAAACGCGCCAATTGCGTCTTTTGAGCGCTCAGTATCCTGAAACAAATCAAGCCGAGACCCATCTGGCCACACATGGCGGGCAAGCTCACAAAGCGGATCGAGCGTGATATGCGTCTCCAGCCGTGTCCCCGCACATTCAAAGAGCGCCTCGAACACATGACGCATCGTGAGGACGGTAGGCCCCACATCAATCGCTGCCCCCCCAACCATGTCTTCGCGCGCCTTGCCGCCCACATGTGCCGCGCGTTCGAATACCCGCACGTGGGCGCCCTTTGCAGCGAGCATCAAGGCGGCTGAGAGCCCTCCAATTCCGGCACCAATCACAGCGATACGAGGGGTGTTCATCGACAAATTACGGCTCCTGTTTCAATGACTATACATTTCAACAGTTTTATGTGACAATCAAAATTGACACATGGATTGAATTTGCGTTGTCCAAAGGCATCGCGCGAGAAGAAAGGCACGGCTATGGCGTCATCACCCGTTGGAACAGCGAGACAACCCCTGGATAAGCTGGAACGCCGGTCGATGGTGGAGATAGAACGCGACGGCAGTGCGCTCATCGAGACCCTGATTGAAGAAGCGCTCCACCGCGCGGAAGGGGAAGGGTCACCGCCGCGACTGGCTGCGGCGCTTCGCCACGCGGTATTACCCGGAGGCGCGCGGATACGTCCCCGGTTGGCAATGTCCGTCGCGGCTGCCCATGGTGCCCATTTGGATGGAACGGCATGGCGCGGCGCCGCTGCAGGTGCCGCAGCGATCGAAATGTTACATTGCGCGTCGCTTGTACATGACGACCTCCCTTGTTTTGATGATGCCGATATGCGCCGCGGGAAGCCAGCGGTTCACCGTGCGTTTGGGGAGCGGTTAGCGGTTCTCGGTGGCGATGCTCTGATCGTCATGGCATTTGAAACCGCTGCGCTGAATTGCGCACCCATGCCGCGCCGCCTTGTGGCGATTACCCGAGTTCTGGCGGCATCAGTTGGCATGCCCCAGGGGATTGCCGCGGGTCAGGCGTGGGAATGCGAACCCCATGCGGAACTATCAGCCTATCAGCAGGCAAAAACCGGGGCGCTGTTCGCGGGCGCGACCATGGTCGGCGCGCTGGCCGCAGGCGGCACCGATCAAGAAGGCTGGGCCCTTTTTGGTCAGCGCCTTGGCGAAGCTTATCAGGTCGCGGATGATATCCGCGATGTGGCGGGGGATGCTGAACAGCTTGGCAAGCCGGTCGGTCAGGATGACCGATTAGGACGGCCAAATGCAGCACTTAGTTTTGGTCTGCCAAGAGCTGTGAAGCGGCTCACCAAGCTGGTCGAAGACGCCGCAGCCGACATTCCGAAGTGCGCTGGACGAACTGCCTTGCAAGCGCTGGTCGCTGCCGAAACGCGCAAATTCCTTCCACAAAAGATATGGGAACTGGGCTAGTCCCGAGGCTTCACGTCGCTGGATTTCTGAAATTCGGTGTCGCCTTATCACCACGCATACGCATGTGTTCACGAGCAAAGGCTTCGGTGGTCAATAACATGTATTTTGGCAGATTGCTTGGGGCTTCACTATTCTTTGCAGCGTTTGGGTGGTGCCCTCCATGGCTGTCTCCTGCGGTTTCCAAAGAGGTCGCAGACCCCGAGCCATATCGTTTTTTTGCGGTTCAGGCCGAAAATGACCTCTATGTTGCCGATGGTGACCGCCATTATACAAACGGCGTCCGCATTGCGTATGGATTTCGGGAAAATGCCCGTCCACGCGCGCTTCGCTGGCTCCGCCACCTGCTACCGATGAAGATGCCTGAAACGCTCGCTTTCGAGGTGGCGATCGGTCAGAATTTATATACGCCTGAGATTTTTTTCATTCCTGATCCGATCCCCGATGATCGGCCATTTGCTGCGTGGGTTTTCGCCGATGCCGTGGCCACCGCGCGCAAGCCGGGCCGCGAGGAGAGCCTTGTGCTCACGGTGGGCTGGATCGGAGAGCCTGCCCTCGGAGATGAAAGTCAGAGCTTTTTCCACTCCATTTTCGGTGCCCCCGAGCCGCTTGGCTGGGATAATCAATTGCGTGCCGAACCAACGCTGCAATTTCGGTATCAGCGCAGTCATTTCCTACCCTTGATCCGTGACCGGGATCATCGTGTTAGGGCGGATATCGTTCCCCGCGTCGGGGGGTCGCTCGGAAATGTCTTTATCGATATCGGCGCTGGGCTCACGTTTCGGCTGGGAAGCAATCTGGTAAACCGCGACACACCCCTTGCCATCCCACCCGGCCTCAATGGTCAAACCAGCCGCTTTGAGGTTCGCTCTGGAAAGGTCGATTGGCTGATCTTCGCCGGGGGAACGGCACGCGCGGTTTTCCACAATCTCTTTCTCGATGGAAACAGCTTTCGCGATAGCCTCTCCGTCGATCGCCGCACCTTTGTATGGGACACGACGGCAGGCGCGATGCTGATCTTCGGGTTTCGTAAAACACCGATTGCCATCAGCTTTACGCACGCCCTGCGCGCGCGGGAATTCAATGAACAAATCGGGCGCAACCGAATCGGAAGTTTGCAGGTCAGCATTGGTTTCTAGGGTCAGGGCTCATTAATTCCATGGCCGTGACCCTAGGGGAAAGCGACGCAAGCGCGAAAGGCAGGGCGCAAAAGTTAAAAAATATTATGACCGATTTCACACATCAATTATCAAAATCTGCGTCTGGTTGGATGTCCCGGTTTACCGCGGGCAATCGCTTTCAGGAAATGGCTATTCGCCTTCCTTTTTTTAATCAGATCACTCGTCATTATCTTCGTGACCTTTTCGGCCTGATGACCGGCTTTGTTGGCGCTCAGGTTCTGGCCGCCTGCGTTGAGCTCGACCTCTTTACCCAGCTTCGCGGCGGGCCAAAGTCACTTTCCGCGCTTTGCTTTCCATCCAAAATAAAGCCGAGGGAAGCCGCGCGATTGATGCAAACTGCCGAGAGCTTTGGTCTGGTGAAAATCAACCGCCGGGGCGACTATGCGCTCACCTTGAAAGGTTCAGCCATTGCTGCCGACCCTGGGATTGCCGTGATGGTCAAACATCACGCCAGATTATATCAGGATCTACAATCACCGCTGGCGCTTTTTGAAACACCGATGCCGCGGACCGAATTGCGTGATTTTTGGCACTATACCGACCCCGAAAGCGCCGCGACCGAAGACAAGCACTCGCTCGCCTACAGCGATGTGATGGCAGCATCACAGCCAATGGTGATTGACGCCGTCCTGGCCGGTTTTCCATTTCATCACCACAAACGCATTCTCGATATCGGCGGGGGACATGGTGGCTTTCTGACCCGGCTCCTCAGCAAAGTCCCTGAACTTGAAGCCACACTTGCCGACCTTCCGCCCGTCGCCGACGACGCCAAGGCGAAGCTTGCGAACACATCCGTTGCGCAGAGGATCAAGACAACAGGTATGGCTTTCCGCGTCGACGCATTTCCCCCTGATCATGACTTGATCACCATGATTCGGATCGCCTTCGATCACCCGGATGAACGGCTTGAAATGCTCTTTTCTAAGGCTTTTGAAGCGCTCGATTCGGGGGGGCGCCTTCTGATTGCCGAGCCCATGGCATCGAAAAAACGATCACGGGCGGCGATCAACGGATATTTTGATATGTATCTTCTCGCAATGGGAGGCGGACGTCTGAGGACGGTTGAGGAATTCGCATCATTATTGCGCCGTGCCGGATTTGAAGCGCCGCGCCCGCACAAGTCGCGCACGCCCGAACTCATTTCCCTACTAAGCGCGCGCAAGCCCTGAGTGGCGGTACGATCTCATACCCGGATTGCCGACGGACCCATCACATCGATTTGATTAAAAAATATTGACGATCTATGTGTAAATCTAGGTTGACAACTCATCTCGTTTAATTAGACTGACAGGACTAGTTTTAGACTCTTGTTGAGAGTGGAAAGTGGGTTGGGCGTCCGCGAAAGGGCGCCGGTTGCGGTGGACCAGGGTTGAGGACGCCGACGTTATTGGCCCGCCACAAACGACGGTAAACGAGATACATCTCATGCAAACAGAAGCGATTGTTCTGACAGCTCCGCGCCAACTGGCCGTTGAGCGCTTATCGCTCGTCAAGCTCGCCCCAGGCGATGTTCTGATCGACGTGGAGTGGTGCGGGGTTAGCTCTGGAACCGAGCGTCTGCTATGGTCGGGCGAAATGCCCCCCTTCCCTGGCATGGGCTACCCGCTGGTACCAGGCTATGAATCCGTAGGTCGCGTGATTGCGCTCGGCGACAAAGTTGAAAAGAGCGATTTGCGGATTGGGGATCGGGTCTTCGCGCCAGGTTCCTATAGTTTTGAAGATGCTTTCTGCCTGTTCGGCGGTGCTGCCCGACGGCTGGTCGTTGCCGCAGAGAAAGTGCGAAAAATCCCCGATGGTCTGGGTCAGGAAGGCGTATTGCTTGCCCTCGCAGCGACGGCGCATCACGCGCTGAAACGCGGCGGTATTCCTGATTTGATTGTGGGTCATGGCGTTCTCGGCAGGTTGCTTGCCCGCCTGGTTCAGGCGCACGGCGCGACACCGGTCGTTTGGGAACGCGAAAATTGTCGCCGAACGGGTAACTTTGCCTATCCGTTGCGAACCGCCGAGACCGATCCCGAGGCAAAATACAAGGTCATCTGCGACGTGAGCGGTGATCCGAAGATTCTCGATGTGCTGACCCGTCGCCTTCACCGTGGTGGACGCGTCGTCCTTGCGGGATTTTATGCGGCCCCGGTTCAGTTTTTATTTCCCCCCGCGTTCATGGCCGAAGCCGAGTTTCGCATCGCCGCCGAGTGGACACCGGGAGACATGGATATGGTTCTCAGCCTCATTGACGCGGGCAAGCTCAGCCTCGATGGGCTGATCACCCATAGCGCGCCCCCGAAACAGGCTGAGTCCGCCTATGCGACGGCGTTTGAAGATGCCGAATGTTTGAAAATGGTAATTGATTGGAGAGATGCAGCATGAGCCCGTTAAGCCCAACATCCCCCAACGGAGAGCGGCCTGAGCCGCATGAACCATCCTCAGGAAAACCTGAAGAGAATAGCGCCAAAAAAGAAACGCAGATCATTGCGATCTATGGCAAAGGCGGCATCGGCAAAAGCTTCACGCTTGCAAACCTCAGCTATATGATGGCGCAACAGGGCAAACGTGTTTTGCTGATTGGCTGCGATCCGAAAAGCGATACGACGTCGCTGCTCTTTGGCGGTCGTTCCTGCCCGACAATTATTGAAACGTCTGCCGCGAAGAAAGCTGCCGGGGAAGACGTGAGCATCTCCGACGTCTGCTTCAAACGCGATGGTGTGTTTGCCATGGAGCTCGGCGGTCCCGAAGTGGGGCGTGGCTGCGGCGGTCGGGGCATTATCCACGGCTTTGAACTTTTGGAGTCGCTCGGCTTTCACGAGTGGGACTTTGACTATGTTTTGCTCGACTTTCTCGGCGATGTCGTCTGCGGCGGCTTCGGTCTGCCAATTGCGCGCGATCTTTGTCAGAAGGTCATTGTGGTCGGGTCGAACGACCTGCAATCGCTTTATGTCGCAAACAATGTCTGCTCCGCCGTTGAGTATTTTCGCAGGCTCGGCGGCAATGTCGGTGTCGCGGGCCTCGTGATCAATAAGGATGATGGCACCGGCGAGGCAAAGGCTTTTGCTGATGCCGTCGGGATCCCGGTTCTGGCAGCAATCCCGCAGGACGAGGATATCCGCCGCAAATCCGCGAACTATCAGATCATCGGCAAGCCTGGCAGCCCCTGGGCATCGCTGTTTGAGGGCCTCGCCACAGAAGCCGCTGACGCCCCGCCCTTGCTGCCCAACGCGCTTGAACAGGAGGCGCTGCTCGACCTTTTCGACGCCGAGGAAACCGGTCGCGATTATGTCCTCGAACCTGCGTCCAGCGCCGACATGCATGGCGGCTCGCTGCCGGAGGTGAAAACCCTCGAAGTGATTTACGACAACGTGTGAAGAACCAGGCGAAGCTCATGTCCGAAACCAATCAAAACGCAGACAATGCCCGCGCTGAAGTGGTTTATGATCGAAGTGCGGATGTCCAGGTATCATCAGGAATGCCAACCGAAGCACCTGCGTCCGCTGAAACCACAGTCAGTGGATGTCATGCAGGTGCCGATGAAATGCGCAAGGCCGCTGAGGCCGCTGGCAATAGCGAGCTTCTCGCGCAGTATGCGAAAGACTACCCCACAGGCCCGCATGATCAGCCGCAAAGCATGTGTCCTGCGTTCGGCTCGCTCCGCGTCGGGCTGCGCATGAAACGCACGGCCACCGTTCTCAGCGGGTCGGCATGCTGCGTTTATGGTCTCACATTCACGTCCCATTTCTATGGTGCGCGGCGCACGGTCGGGTATGTGCCCTTCAATTCGGAAACGCTCGTCACCGGCAAGCTCTTTGAGGATATCAAGGAAGCGGTCGAAGACCTGGCGAACCCCGATGAATATGACGCCATCGTCGTGACCAACCTTTGTGTACCCACGGCCTCGGGCGTGCCGCTGCGCCTGTTGCCAAAGGAAATCAATGGGGTGCGGATCATTGGGATCGATGTGCCGGGCTTTGGCGTGCCGACCCATGCGGAAGCCAAAGACATTCTGGCGGGCGCGATGCTCAACTACGCCCGCAAGGAAGCGCAGACGGGACCCGTTCTTCCGCCCAAGTCCGCCTCGGAAACAAAGCCCACCATCACCCTGCTCGGCGAGATGTTCCCGGCTGACCCCATGTCGATCAGTGCGATGCTTGAGCCGCTCGGTTTAGCGGCCGGCCCGGTTGTGCCGACGCGCGAGTGGCGTGAGCTTTATGGCGCGCTTGATTGCGCCGGTGTCGCCGCGATCCATCCCTTCTATACCGCCTGCGTACGCGAGTTTGAGTCGGCTGGTCGACCGATCATCGGTTCCGCCCCGGTTGGTGTCGATGGCACTGCCGCTTGGCTCGAAGCCATTGCCGATATGACCGGCGCACCTGCCGCCGCCCTCGATCAGGCGAAGGCGCAGTTCCTGCCAGCCATCAAAGGGGCGCTTGCGGCAAAGCCGGTTGAAGGGCGCATCACCATGTCAGGCTATGAAGGATCGGAATTGTTGGTCGCGCGCCTGCTGATCGAAAGTGGTGCAGATGTGCGCTATGTGGGCACTGCCTGCCCGCGGACAAAATGGTCGGATGCTGACCGCGAGTGGTTGGAAGCCAAGGGCGTCCATGTCCAATTCCGCGCTTCGCTTGAAAACGACCTGGCCGCGTTTGAGGCGTTTCAGCCTGATTTGGCAATCGGCACCACGCCTGTCGTCCAAAAAGCAAAAGAAGCCGCTGTTCCCTCGCTTTATTTTACCAATCTCATTTCGGCACGGCCGTTGATGGGGCCTGCCGGCGCTGGTGCGATTGCCGATGTGATTGCAGGCGCGCTTGCCTCGAAGGCGCGCTTTAAGACAATGGACGAGTTCTTTGGTGAAGTGGGCAAGGGCCACAATGCCGGTGTCTGGCAGGATACGCCCAAAGCCCCGCCAAAGCCGCGACGGAAGATCAATCTCAAGGCGAAGGCTGACGCCGAAGCTGCCAAAAAAGCAGACAAATCGCGGCCCGTTGAGGGAGCGATCGGATGCTAGTCAACGACCATGATCGCGCCGGCGGCTATTGGGGGTCGGTTTACGCATTCACCGCCATCAAGGGTCTGCAATGCATCATCGACGGTCCGGTTGGATGCGAAAACCTGCCGGTTACGTCGGTGCTCCATTACACCGACGCGCTGCCGCCGCATGAGCTGCCGATTGTTGTTACCGGGCTTGGCGAGGAAGAACTCGGCAAGACAGGTACCGAAGGTGCGATGAAGCGCGCGCATTCAACAATCGACCCTGACCAACCCGCCGTTGTGGTGACAGGTTCAATCGCCGAGATGATCGGTGGCGGTGTTACGCCCGAAGGGACGAACATACTTCGGTTTCTGCCGCGGACAATCGATGAGGACCAGTGGCAGAGCGCCGACCGCGCCATTAAGTGGCTGTGGAACCAGTACGGTATGAAGGGCAAGAAAATGCCCAAGGAAAAGGCCCGTTCCGAAGGCGCGAAGCCGCGGGTCAATATCATCGGGCCTATCTACGGCACCTTCAACATGCCCTCCGACCTTGCTGAAATCCGTCGCCTCGTCGAGGGGATCGGTGCCGAGATCAATTTGCCCTATCCACTCGGCAGCCATATCAAAGACACGCCTCGGCTCGTCGATGCCGATGTCAATATCTGTATGTATCGCGAATTTGGTCGTATGACCTGTGAGGCGCTCGAGAAACCCTATCTCCAGGCTCCCATCGGGCTTCATTCGACAACGAAGTTTCTGCGCAAACTTGGCGAACTGCTGGGTCTGGACCCCGAACCCTTTATCGAGCGCGAAAAGCATACGACAATCAAACCGCTGTGGGATCTGTGGCGCTCGGTAACGCAAGACTTTTTTGCAACCGCAAGCTTTGGTATGGTGGCAACAGAAACCTATGCCCGGGGCCTGCGCAATTTCCTGGAAACCGAGATGGGCCTGCCCTGCACGTTCGCCTTTTCACGCGAAGCGGGACGCAAACCCGACAACCAAGCGGTTGAGGAAGCGATCAGCAGTAAGCCGCCGCTGATCAGATCGGAAGAGC
>JBCDDR010000004.1:0-32216 GCA_039180205.1 Pseudomonadota bacterium
GCGGCACCGCGCGCCACCAATCAGTCGCTATACGCGCCCGTTAATCCGCTTGAGAGCGTGAGCTTTCAAAATAAAGTCAAACTCCTGAACGAGATCGACACTTATTTGCGCGCCAAAGACCCTCACGTGGTGCAGGTATCCGCCAATCTAAATGGCGAATGGCAGGCGATCCAGATTCTGCGTCCCGATGGACAGTTGATCGACGATATCCGTCCGCTTGTTCGGGTCGGTATTTCGGTGGTTATCGAGCGTGATGGCCGCCGCGAAACGGGCTATGCGGGCGCCGGTGGGCGCACGACTTACGGCGAATTCATTACTGAAGAAGCCTGGCAGGTACAGGCCGATGAAGCCCTGCGGATTGCCCTCGTCAATCTCGAAGCAGTCGATGCACCCGCCGGGGAAATGCCGGTTGTACTCGGCCCAGGCTGGCCCGGTGTTTTGCTGCATGAGGCCGTTGGTCACGGACTTGAGGGGGATTTCAATCGCAAGAAAACCTCTGCGTTTTCGGGGCTGATGGGTGAGCGCGTGGCGGCTCCGGGTGTCACCGTTGTGGACGATGGAACGATGGAAAACCGACGTGGATCACTCTCAATCGACGATGAGGGCACGCCCACCGAACGCACCGTCCTGATCGAAGACGGCATTCTGACAGGCTATATGCAGGATCGCATGAACGCGCGGCTGATGGGGATGGCGGCTACGGGAAACGGTCGCCGGGAGAGCTTTGCCCACGCGCCAATGCCGCGCATGACGAATACCTTCATGCTTGCCGGACAAGACGATCCGGCGGACATTCTGACACGCGTGGACAATGGGATTTACGCCCGAAATTTCGGAGGCGGACAAGTTGATATCACCTCAGGCAAATTCGTATTTTCCTGCACCGAAGCCTACAAGATTGAAAACGGCAAAGTGACGGCCCCCATCAAAGGTGCGACGTTAATCGGTAACGGCCCCGATGTGCTGACCAAGGTGACCGCGATCGGCAATGATCTTGAGCTTGATCGCGGAGTGGGGATCTGCGGTAAGGCGGGGCAAAGCGTGCCTGCGGGTGTTGGTCAACCGACTTGTCTGGTCAGCGCGCTCACCGTAGGCGGCACGGCTTGACCCGGCAGGCAGGCCCCAGCACGCATGAATGGCCACCGGCGAGGTCAAACTGCGCATAAAAGTGGGAGCCTCGCACTAACCGGAAAGCGACCGCTGTGTGCGAGGCATAAACGCCAACGTCCAAAAGCCAAGCCCGAGTGCGAGACAAAGCGGCGAATAAAACCGGAGATCTAGCGATGCAAACGGCTCGGTTTGCGGCAAGGCGACATAGCCCGCCGCGATCAGGAAGCCAAGCACCGCGCGAGCAACAAAAACAAGACCTACGCCCCCTGCCCCGATCCGGTTTAACCACATCGGGCCGATACCGCGATTGCGATGCGCCCGGCCCGCCGACCAGCCAATCAGGGCGGTTGCGCCAATCAGGCCCGCAACCAACAGGGTCAGCCAGGTTGGGGGCATTTTTGTTCGGTTTGGGTCGCCCATCACCGCATTGATCAGCGATTGAACATCATGCCCAGGCCATAGGCCACCAAAGGCCCAGTAGGCGTGAATGAGTGCGATTACGGTCAAAATCACCGCAATCAGATACCCTAAGTTTCGCATTCACCCCCCACAAATTCAAACATCAGCGAAAGCGTAAGGGTGAAATGGGACGTATGCGTGGCAGCGCGCGCTCGACAATCTGACCACGCTGATAAAGACGCTGTTTGCCAAACACGGTGCCGCGAAACCGACGATCGAGAGTCACGGCGTATTGGGGCTGTACTTGTCGGTTGCCGCGAAGCCTCAGCGCCTTTTGCGCGCGCTCTTCGGCGGCTCGAAGGGCGGCTTCGCTCGTCGATTGGCCATACGTAATGGTCACGCCATTCTCAACACGCGATCGCGCCCCCGCCTGTGCTGAAGTGGGCACCGCGAGTATCGCGACCAGGGACAGTATTGCCCCACCAAATATCACCCGGCTAAGAATTTTGTTAACCATAACAATCACCTAATAAGCATTTAACACTTTCTTAATATAGGTGAACGAACGGAAAGATGCAAATTTCGGCGGCTTCACGTTTCCGAGTAGGCGGCCCGGAAAGAAAAAGGCGCCGCCTTCTCGGCCGCGCCAGGTTGGGGTCGGGACCCCAGGGAAGACATATTGGGTTTCATTCAATTGAGCGGGCGGTCACGCAGGCTATCGATTTCATCCGCCAATCGCCCTGACTTGTCGGTCATGATCCGCTCGAGTACCTGGAGGCGCTGCTCAACCCGTTCTAAGCGGGCGAGCGTTTCGGTCATCGGCACCCCGGCAGTTTTCTCACGAAGGGCCATTTCCTTCTCTTTGTGCTTCAACCACTTCGACCACATTTCGCTGCTGACGCCCATGAAAACCGGTATGCCAACAACAATGACCCAAAACCAAATCCCCATATCCATGCTCCTCTCTCCTTTTCGAAATTCAATCGAATGCAATCGATCTGTCGTTACCAGCCGTTAGCGCAGATTTTCAAACTCACGGTCAAGCTTGTAACGATTTGATGTCACGTAGCGCTCAATACCGTTCAACCGACGCTCTGTTTCCTTAAACCGCAGGCGGATCGCCCGAACTGTGGCTTTTGGTGCGGTACGCACGTCTTTCCAGAATTCCTGCTCCTCAGGTGGCGCTTCATAGAGCTCGCTCGGTTTTCTATCCAACGTGAAGGCGAGGACAAAATAAGCGATGAAAACAAAGGTACCGCCAGTGAAGAAGAGGGCAAGAACCGTCAGGATCCGAACCGCCGCGATGCTTGTGCCGGTATAGTCTGCAATCCCGGCGCACACGCCCTTGATTTTTCCATTCCGCGGATCGCGATACAAACGAGACCTTGTGCTTTCATAAATCGGCATGACTATATCTCCTTACGCCATTCGGGGTGTTCAGCATCCAAAATCCGTTCGATATTGCGGATGCGTTCATCGATCCGTTCTGTGCTGTCATACAAGTCTTCGAGCATTCTCTCATCATCGCCCGAGATCGTTTTCGACTGCTTCCATTTGGTGACGTAGTGGAGGATCAACCCAAGCGGCAACACGATCACCAGGAAGAGGATGCCAAATACTTCAAACATGGGGTGGGATCCTTTCTATGCGCTTTCTCAGCGTTCCTTTATCTTACCACCTCTCCTGAAACAGAGGGAGGCGGCTTCTGGGATTGGCAAAATCACTTGGCCAGAGGGGAGCCGGGGGGTCACACGCGGGCAGTGTGGGGAAGGCAACCCCCCGGAAACGATCAAACGGCAGGCACTATGCGTTTGATTCGGTTTTCATTTTCGCCTTCAGCTCGTCAAGCTCAGCTTGAATGTCTTCCTCTGCCGCAAGTTCGGCAATCTCATCATCAAGCGTTTTTGTCTGGCCCAGATCATAGGCTTCAGCACGGCCTTCGGCATGATCAACGCGGCGTTCCAAGCGGTCAAAGCGGGCAAACGCATCCTCTAGGCGGTTGTTATGGACAACCTGCTTCAAACGCACACGATCGGTCGCCGTCTTATGGCGCGCCTCAAGCGTGCCTTGCTTGGCTTTCGCCTCGCGCAGCTTGGTTTCGAGTTGCTGAATATCGGCTTCATGCTTCATCAGCGCCTCTTCAAGCAGGTCAAGCTCCTCACCCATCACCTGGATCATCTCGACCAGTTTCCGCTTCTCAATCAGCGCACCTTTAGCAAGATCCTCGCGACCTTTCGAAAGAGCAAGTTCGGCCTTCTCGCTCCAGCTATCCTGCGCCTTATTCATGCGTTTCAGCTGGCGTTGCAGATCCTTTTGATCGGCAATGGTCTTCGCTGCAGAGGCACGCGCCTCAACCAGCGTATCTTCCATTTCCTGGATCGCCAGGCGGATGATTTTTTCGGGATCTTCGGCGCGGTCGAGAACATCATTGATGTTTGAATTCACGATATCGCTCAAGCGAGAAAAAATACCCATAATGGTCACTCCTTATTCGGTTTCGGTGCCCGACCGGCGGCGCCGGTCTCGGCTTCCTTTGGGGCGGGCCAAAGATCGGCGCCGCCAGATCGTCTTCGACTGCTTAGGTACGACGAGCGCGGGCCCGGCGACGTGTGCGACGGTCGGCGGGAACAAAGCCTGCGCGTACACCACCCTTCGCATCCCGGCCAAACAGACCGACCAGTGCGGCACCGTTGGCATCCAAATCTTCAACATCACCAAACGCATTCGACAAACGGGTTAACATATTCATGGCTCTCTCTCCTTCGGTCCCCGGTCAATCGGGAATGTTTTCATCAGTGCCGAGGTCGCTTCCTCGATACACATAGTTAAGCAAGGGGTATGCCAGTTTGCGAAAAAATAATTAGAGCATTGTTTTTCATATATTTTTTATTTTCTCAGGTTTTTTCCAAACTCTTTGAATGGGAATTTTTACTTGAAATTGGTTTTTTTCACGATTAATAGGAATTTATGCAACCTGCCGACGTACAAATTTTGGGCGAAGCGCCCGTATTTCTGGATGTGCTCGACCATATCTCGCGCGTTGCGCCCCTGGATCGCCCCGTTTTGGTCATTGGCGAGCGCGGGACAGGGAAAGAGCTCGTCGCGGCGCGGCTTCATTTTCTATCACGCCGGTGGGATAAGAGTTTTATCCAGATGAACTGTGCCGCGCTGACCGATTCGCTGATTGAAAGCGAACTGTTCGGCCACGAGGCGGGTGCATTTACCGGCGCAACCCGGGCGCGCGCAGGCCGATTTGAGGAGGCCGACAGCGGCACGCTGTTTCTCGACGAAATCGCCACCCTTTCCATGACCGCGCAGGAAAAGCTGCTCCGCGTCATTGAATATGGCCAATATCAGCGCCTTGGCAGTAATGATGTGGAGGAAACCGACGTCCGCTTGATCGGAGCTACAAATATCGATTTGCCTGCCGCTGTTCGCGACGGCAACTTTCGCGCTGACCTGCTCGATCGCTTATCATTTGATGTGCTGACCCTGCCCCCCTTGCGCGCAAGACGCGACGACATTCCGCTGCTGGCGAAACACTTTGGCCGCGCGATGGCGAATGAACTTGGCTGGGCGCACTTTCCGGGTTTTAGCGACCGGGCGATGGAGGCCCTTCTCGCCTATGATTTTCCAGGCAACGTGCGCGAGCTTAAAAACCTCGTGGAGCGCTCAGTTTATCGCGCAGGCGATACGGGCGCACCAGTGGATGAGGTGGCGATCGACCCGTTTCTATCCCCATACCGTCCCCGGAATGACCAAAAGCCCGAAACGCCGAGCGCTTTAGACCCAGATGAGATCAAACGCGGCGGGGTTCGATCTTCGACTGATCTATCGGAAATCCGTGATTTCAAGGGGGCGGTCGGTGACTATGAGCGCGCGATTCTCGAAGCGGCCATGAAGGCCGAAAGACATCAGCAAAAGGCGACCGCAGACCGACTTGGGCTCACTTACGATCAATTGCGCCACGCACTGAAAAAGCACAATCTATTGAGCCGGTAGGCCAGCGCCCTTACTTTGGCGGTTCCACCTCCGCCTTTGCCCAGCGCGCGTTCAAAGGGGCATAGTCACGCGCCCGGTGCTCGGGCAATCCATCAGCGGGCACCCAATCATTGTGGCGACTTTCCACCCCAAAGTGGCTGCTTGGCTTGAAATGATAAGGATCGTCGAATGAGCCAACGGTTAAGTCCATATGCTCGCTTTCATTATAGGCAAAGCCGAGTGGTGTGCCGCAGTCTCGGCAGTAGGCACGCCGGGCAATGACCGAGGACGCATACCAATCGGGTTCGGTCTCCCAATGCACATCGATTTTCTTCAATCCGATGAGCGAGGCCGCAATCCCGCCGGTCGCCCGCTGACACATGCGGCAATGGCAAAAGTATGCATTCTTGCCATTGACAGACGCCTGATAGCGGATGCGACCGCATTGGCAGCCGCCGGGCATGAGCTTGGTCACAAATCATTCCCCCCTGCGTCCTCGGAAGCCATTTGTTTTTCCAGCGTTTCAATTTCCGCTTTCAGCTTTCGCCGTCGCCGGAAATTCCAGATGCGATCGGCCATTTCGTCGAGCCAGCTTGCATCGCCCGCATCTTCATAGACCTCGAAATGGACATTGGCGATCGTCGAGGCCTCGATCAGCAACCGATCCTTTTCGTAATCGCGCGACTGAAATTCGGCAATGGGCATAAGCGGGCGCGCCAATGAGGGTTTCGGATGAAGTCCGTCGGTGGGAGGATTGCCAGCTAAGGAGTCATTGCCATTAAAGATCAGGGATTTTTCGATGTTTTGGGCGAGCACGATATATTCGATATCACCCTCGGGAGATAGCTGAATATCTGCAACCTGGCCCCGATAAAATAACAGACTTTGGCCGAGCGACATCGTTGTCAGCACATTGGCTTCAAGTAACGATGGTAAAATCCCACCGGCCATTCGCTCCATCGCGGTTCGACGGGCGCCAGGGATACGGGACCGCCAGACCCAAAGCTTGCCTGTGGCGGCGCCCAGAAACGAGCCGATCACAACCGTTATTCCCGAAAAAAGCGCATAATCTCCGACGGAGCTGGTCCCGTTTTCGAGCGTCTCAAGCGACAAAAGGGCTTCAGCCGAAATACCGATGTGGGAGGCAAAATAATTGCTGAGCCCGAGTACAGGAAGCGCAATCGGAATCCATACGGTGAGCGCCCGAAACACGTCGCGGTTGCCACGACGACCAATACGTGACGCACCACGCAGCCCGAATTGAAAGGCCGCGCCGGGAAGAGATAAGTAAATCAGGATCAGCGCGGTTGTGTTCATACGCGCCAGACGTTTTCCGGGGTGGGTTTGCGACCGCTATTCAGCAGGAACAGCCGCGGCGGCGCTTTGTGCGAGGTCGGGACGCCGCCTTCGCGAAGCGCTTTTGTCCGCCCGCTCCAACATGTCAAGTTCTCGAAGTGCACGTTCAACATGCTTGGTCTTCACGCGATAAATACCCCGCGTACGGCGGATATGCTGCAAGGCGATTGCCAGACGACGAAAGTCTCCATCCGTCGCTTTCAAAAGTTCCTGAAGATTTTTTAGACCAAATGAAATATTCATAACCGCTAAACTTCGAACTCTTTATTTAATCTCGCTATGTAAACTCAAAATATAGGCTCAGATCGTAGCCGAAACCAACCTGTTCGTCAATTGTTCTCGTGAAACATACCTGTATCATACTCTGGCAGATGTTTATTCCGGCTTACGAAATTTCAAGGTCATACGATCGGATTCACCAATTGCCGCATATTTTTCCCTGTCTTCGTCCCCCAATGCAAAGCCGGGCGGCAAGGTCCACACGCCGCGCGGGTGATCCTTTGTATCCTTCGGATTGGCGTTCACTTCGCTTTTGCCCACAAATTCAAAGCCCGCGCGCTTGGCCAGTGCGATGACCTCGGCCTCGCTCACATAGCCGTTGCGTGCTTTTGGGTCCTGTGCCTCGTCGTCCGGCCAGCGATGTTCGACAACACCTAAAATACCCCCGGGCTTGAGGGTATCGTAAAATAGCGCAAAGGCCTGGCGCTCGAATCCGCCCTTATGGAACAAGTCAGACATCCAATTGTGAACATTGCGAAAGGTCAGAACAAGATCGGCGCTGCCCAATGGCGCGATATCAACGGCATGGGGAAAATCGAAATGGGTAATGGTCGTTGTCTTATAAAGCTCCGGGCTTGCCGCCAGCTTATTGAGGAACCCCGCGTAGGAGCGTTTGACGAAACCAAGGTTGCTGTTTGGTTCAAAATGAGCCGCATAGAGTTTGCCCTCTTCCGCAAGGGCAGGACCCAAAATCTCTGTATACCAGCCCCCGCCGGGCCAAATTTCAACCACCGTCATGTCTGTCGTGAAACCCAGAAATTCGAGCGTATCATGCGGGTGGCGTGCGGCATCTCGCGCTTTGGCGTCTTCGCCGCGATGATCACCATTGATCGCCGCCATCAATCGCTGATGGGTGATCTTGTCCATCGCGTGCACTGATGAAAATGGTGCAACGAGCAAGAGCATAACAAGACAAAGTGAGCGCAGCATCGGCGTGTCTCCCCAAAACAGGCGTTTGTTTGCCAACCTAGCCTTGCTCACACCGAAGCTCAAGCGTAACGGTGAAACCGCAATCAGGAAGTGAGGGACAGCGTGGCTATCGGCTTTATACCAACGCTGGTGGTTTTGGCTTGCGGTGTGATCGCGTTTGCGTGGGCGACCATTGCTGCTCGGCGGCCTTATGAGATTGGCCAAAGCCCATGGCGGTTCCATGGCGCGGTCCAGTTTATCGCGCTGGTCGTGGTCTTCCTGATGCTGGCCCACCTCATCACATTAACAACCGGGGAGCCCTTCAAAGGACGTCGCATCGGTTATTGACAGCAATGGGGTGTGTAAAGCTATCGAGGTTTTGAGGATGGTGCGGTGCGCTCCAAGAGATCATAGGCTGCACGAATTTGCTGAAAAAGTACCGCTGCATCTTCATCGCCGGGATTGGTATCTGGATGATATCGCTTGGCGAGTTTGCGATAGCCCGCCTTGATCTCGTCGGGGGTTGCGTCCTCATCAAGTTCGAGAACCGCGAGCGCCCGGCGTCGCTGCGACGGTACGCCATTATCCGACGACCCCATCCAGGACGATGATCCCGAATTCCGGAAACCACGCGCCGTTTGAGCCTCTTCTTCGGCCTGCTTGCGCGCCTCTTCGTCAGTCATGCCGCGAAAAAAATTCCAGTTCTTATTATATTCCGCCGCATGGTTTTGGCAAAACCACCACCGATCATCGCCGAACGAAGATTTGGGGGCCGGGTGCTTCCCTTCTTCCTGACAACCCTCGTAATCGCACAATCGAACGGTGACCGCCTCTTGCTCAAGGCCATAGTCGCCCCACCTGGGAAATCCCCAGTTCTTTACCCGGTCATTCATAAACTCATTCGTCCTGATCGAAATGGCGCGGCCAGCGCGTGCGTGATCGGGTAGCATAGATCGAATTGGCGAGAAACCTAGTATCAAATCCATTTGAGCGACGCGAATGGTCGCATTGGGCGGTGGAGAGCAGTCAGGCGTAGATGCCTTATTTAATCCGATCGATCCCCGAAAGGGCTTGCGCAATCCGTGGCCGCTCGCGTGGCGCAGTCTGGTCACCGTCTCGCATTTTCGCATCATCAGAGGTGCGCTTTTCAGTATCGGTTAAGACCATGAGCGTCCCTTGCTCGATAAGCGCGTTCTGGATTGATTTCGGTTCGAGATTTTGGTTCGAGAAGAAAAACATCGCCATCGTATCCCTCAGTTTTCAGTAGGTGGGATGGACCCACCCAGATATCCGATAGCGATGCAGCCGCTGTGCCAACCCGACGAGCACGTATCAAGTAGCTGATAAATAACGGTTTTCTCTCGAGACAGCCGCCTTATTAACATCATCGACCTTGATCCTGTTGGTCGTTTGACCGGAAATGGCACGTCTGCGACAGTTTCTTATGTCCCAAACTGAACCAACAGGAAGCGAGTGCGAACCTGCTCTCGCCAAACACGTTGCTTTTTCCTTGATACGCGCAAAATCCGATTTTCTCGTTAAGCCGCCTTGGGCGCCGCCGCACGGGTCGCTTCGTCGACATACCCTTCAAATATTTCAAAGTTTTCCGTGAAGAGTTTGACCAGGTGCTGGGCCTGGCGATCGTAAGCGGCACCGTCACGCCATGTGCTGCGCGGATCGAGGATGCTACCGTCGACATTGGGACACATGGTGGGAACAGCAAAACCGAAATGAGGGTCTTGCCGCATGGGTGCCTTGGCGAGTGCGCCGCTCAATGCAGCATGAAGAAGGGCCCGGGTCGCCTGAATCGGCATCCGGCTTCCTTCGCCATAGGCACCGCCTGTCCAGCCTGTATTGACGAGCCAGCAATTGACCCCCGCACTTGCAATTCGATCGCGCAACAGGTTTCCGTAAACGCTGGGGTGCAGTGGCATAAACGGTGCGCCGAAGCAGGTCGAGAACGTCGCCTGGGGTTCTTTCACGCCAATCTCAGTACCGGCAACTTTGGCCGTATAGCCGGATAGAAAATGATACATCGCCTGCTCGGGCGTCAATTTTGCGATGGGAGGCAAAACACCGAATGCATCCGCTGTCAGCATGATGATGGTTTGCGGAACCGGACCCATGTTTGTTTCAGACGTGTTTGGGATATAGGAAATCGGATAAGCGCCGCGGGTATTTTCAGCTAGGCGGTTGTCATCGAGGTCGAGCGTGCGCGAGGTCGGATCCATAACCACATTCTCAAGGATCGTCCCAAATCGCCCGGTTGTTGCAAAAATCTCTGGCTCAGCTTCCTGGGAAAGGCGGATCATCTTGGCATAGCAGCCGCCTTCGAAGTTAAAGACGGCGGTGTCGGACCAACCATGCTCATCATCACCAATCAAAGTACGGTTTGGATCAGCCGAAAGCGTGGTTTTTCCTGTTCCCGACAGCCCGAAAAATATTGCGGTATCCCCGGCCTCGCCAATGTTGGCGGAACAATGCATCGGCATAATGCCCTGCTCTGGCAGCAGGTAGTTCAGGATGGAAAAGACTGATTTCTTGATTTCACCCGCATAGGCGGTGCCGCCGATCAGAACGAGCTTTTTCGAAAAATTGACCGCGATCACAGTCGGCGAATTGGTTCCATCGCGTTCAGGATCGGATTGAAAGCTCGGCGAATGCAGGATCGTGAACTCTGGGACCATGTCCGCCAACCCATCGCGATCGGGGCGGATCAACATCGTGCGGGCAAAAAGACTATGCCAGGCGGTTTCGGTCACAACGCGCACATTCACCCGATGTGCAGGTTCGGCACCGCCCCATAGATCCTGGACGAACACGTCATTTGCCTCAAGGTGAGCCAAGATACGCTTATGAAGGCCATCGAAATGTTCAGACGACATCGGGCGGTTAATCTTACCCCACCAGATTTTGGCCTCGGTTTCATCATCCCGCACGATAAACTTGTCATTTGCGGAACGACCGGTATGAACCCCCGTCTCCACAACCAGGGCGCCGCCTTTGGCTATGGTAGCTTCGCGCCGCGCGATCGCCTCTTCATACAGCGCTTCGGTACCCAGGTTCCAATAGCTGTTTGGCACAGTTTTTAGCCCTGTGTGATCCAACCCAAAATGACTGACGTCTGCGCCGTAAGTAGCCATGCGATATGTTCCTAACCTTTAAGCCTAATTCTGAAGAAAAATGTTCGGTCGTTTTTTCGCGAAAACTCGATCGCCATCGCACACGCGGTATTGTGAGGGCAAGTCACTTCACGCCCGCGTGAACTGCACTCATCAAAAATAATTGAAATCCCACAGGAAAACGTATGTGCTCATGTGAGGTTAAGTGTAGATCTGTGACCCAAACCCACACAAAATTACCATAGTTCAACTTAATTTTCGGCAAAGACTCGGGTGCGCGGTATCAGTGAAGTGCCCTAGGCCCTGTTGACAAGCTGTGTTTTGATCATGGTTTGGATCAAAATACCTGCTGACGAGGATCGAGATTGCGGGAAATATGGTTTATTTTCAAAAGCTCGGGACGACGTCAGCGGGTATTTTGGCCAAATCCTTTTGGGACGCGGCTCTTTTTACCCGAAAATGCGCTGCTCACGCGCCGAATAGACCCGCTATGCGCCATCGCTCGCACCTGTTTTCGGGCAAAAATCTCCCGCGCCATGACCGAAACACAGTTTGTCAACAGGGCCTAACACTTGCCTGATAGGTCACACATCGCTAGTCCCGATAGATGAGCGCCCACCGGCATCCATCTTACCGACGCAGGGTGCTGATTTACAGAGCGCCCGAATAGTCAGCGCAAGGAGACCCAGGATGAGTGCAACCATTGCTTTGGTCGACGACGATAAAAACATACTGACCTCAGTTTCAATCGCTCTGCAGACCGAGGGGTTTCGTGTCCGCACATTCTCCGATAGCGAAGCTGCACTCGATGATATGACTGAGAACCCGCCTGACCTCGCCATTCTCGATATCAAAATGCCTCGGCTCGATGGCATGGAGCTGTTGCGCAGACTGCGCCAGAAAACGCGTCTTCCTGTGATTTTTCTGACTTCAAAAGACGAAGAAATCGATGAAGTTCTCGGGCTGAAAATGGGAGCCGACGACTATATAGGCAAACCATTTTCGCAACGTCTTTTGATTGAGCGGATCCGAGCGGTGCTTCGGCGCAGTGACGCCGCGGCAAGCGCTGGCGACGGCGCATCAGACTCGGTTGTCAAACGCGGAAAACTCGTGATGGATCCCGAACGCCACTATGTCACCTGGGGTGGTAAAGAGGTCGTGCTCACGGTGACCGAATTTCTCATCCTGCAGGCACTCGCTTACCGGCCGGGCTATGTCAAAAGCCGCGACCAGCTGATGGATGCGGCCTACGACGATGATATCTATGTCGACGACCGGACGATCGACAGTCATATCAAACGCCTGCGCAAAAAATTCCGTCAGGTCGATGAAGGATTTACCAATATCGAAACGCTTTATGGTGTCGGATACCGGTATAGTGAAAGCTGACACCGGCATTCGCCGGCGCCTGTTCGGAAGGTTGCGGCGAAAGGGGCAACATAGACGTTCACAGACACCGCAAAGGCTGCTTTCCCCGCTCTCGCTTCGGATTATGGCGCTGAATATGATTGCGCTTGGTATATTGGGGGGCGGGCTTCTGTATCTCGATCAGTTCAGAGACAATCTGCTGACGCAACGACTGCAAGAGTTAAAAACCCAATCCAGCATCATCGCCGCCGCAGTCGGTGAAACCGCGTCAAGCGGCCCTGACGCGGTTGATATTGAAGTGAAAGAAGCGCGCCAGATCCTCGGACGGCTGGTTGGCAAGTCAACAATTCGGGCTCGTCTGTTTTCGGTCGAGGGACGACTGGTCGCCGACAGTCGGTTTATGTTTCTGGGCAACTCGGTGTTTCGCGAGGAGTTGCCGCCTCCAGATGCCGAACAGCCAATGGAACAGCAGGTCTCCAATGCCGTCGATCGGCTGGTCGAATTTTTTCGCCCCACCGAACCACGCCCGATTTACCGCGAACGGGCTGACCAAAGCGCGCTTGATTATGAAGAAGTTGTCGGGGCGTTGAAGGGCCGCGAGGAAACCATGTTGCGTCAGCTCGAGGACAATCTCGTTCACCTGAGCGTTGCAGCCCCGGTTCAAAGGTTCCGCCGGGTTCTAGGCGCCTTAATGGTGACGACCGACAGCGCCCAGATCGAGGCCATCGTGCGCAATGAGAGGCTCACGATTCTGCGGGTGTTCGGTGTCTCTTTGGCGGTTACTTTGTTGCTTTCCTTTTTTCTGGCCAGCACCATCGCGCGCCCAATCCGCCGGCTCTCGCGCGCCGCCGACCGCGTGGCTGGCGGGGTGGGTCGGCAGGTCTCATTGCCTGACTTTTCAGCCCGCCACGACGAGATCGGCGATCTATCCCGTTCGCTTGCGGCGATGACGGGCGCGCTTTACCGGCAGATCGATGCGATTGAAGCATTTGCCGCGGATGTTGCACATGAGCTCAAAAATCCGCTCAGTTCGCTTCGCAGCGCCGTTGAATCGCTCGATCGCACATCAAACCCCGAAATGCAGCGGCGGCTTTTCGACATTATCAATGAAGACGTTATCCGTCTCGATCGGTTGATTACAGATATATCCGAAGCCTCCCGCGTGGACGCTGAATTATCGCGCAGCGAGATGGAAGCTGTCGACCTGACCGCATTGATAAATACACTGGTGGCAACCTATCACTCGACGCTACCGCAGGGGCGCGTGCGTTTCGAAGTCAAAAAACCCGCCGCCGATTTGATTGTCCTTGGGTTTGAGCAGCGACTGGGTCAGGTGATCCGAAACATCATCGATAACGCTGTCAGCTTTAGCCCACCTGGCGGTCTTATCTGCATTTCGATCATGCGCCATGGCGGATATGCACGTGTGAAGATCGAGGATGAAGGTCCGGGACTGCCGCCATCCGGACGTAAAGCCATCTTCAACCGCTTTTACTCCGAACGTCCGCCCACTGAGGCCTTCGGCACGCATTCGGGTCTCGGCTTATCGATTTCAAAGCAGATTATCGAGGCGCACTATGGGCGCATCCGCGCGGAAAATCGAGTAGACGATGCTGCTCCGAAACATAGCGACTCAAACGGAGGCCAAACCGCCACGGGCGCACGCTTTGTGATTGACCTACCGGCTTGAAGGCTGTCCCCAGCCAGGAAACGCGACGGCGACGTCAACGAAAAGTCAGTTGAAACTCCAGCAGATTGTCGCCATTCTCTGAATATTCACGTGAGATTTGGCGGGTGCGTTTGGTTTTTTCCTCAGGATTGTTGCAATGAACGACCAGGGGCAGCCCGGGCCGAAACTGTTGATCGTCACCGGCATGTCAGGTGCTGGCAAGTCAACCGCGCTCAAAATTTTTGAAGATCTCGGATATGAGGCCGTCGATAATCTGCCGATATCGCTGGTTCGGCGTCTCCTCAACGTTCATGACGATAATCCCGATCATCAGGAAAACCGCCCGATTGCTGTGGGGATCGACAGTCGAACCCGCGCATTCCACACACCCACGATCCTGAAAGCAATCAAGGCGCTCCGCAAGGACAGCTCTTTGGATGTTGAACTCGTCTTCTTCGATTGTGGCGATGAGCATTTGAAAAAGAGGTTTTCGGAAACCCGCAGACGCCACCCCCTCGCCGCCGACCGCCCGATCGGGGATGGCATTGCGCACGAGCGTGAGCGTATGGCCGCGCTGAAGGAAACTGCCGACTGGGTGATCGACACCTCAAACCGCACAATTCATGACCTGAAGCGCAAACTCACGACCAACTTTGGGTCGCAAGCCGCGAATGCAATGACCCTGACCGTGATGTCTTTCGGGTTTGCCCGTGGCATTGCTCGTGAGGCTGACCTCGTTTTTGACGTACGTTTTCTCTCAAATCCCCATTATGACCCAGACTTGCGGCCATTGACCGGACGCGACGAGCGTGTCGCAGGGTTCGTCTCACGCGATGCCTCCTTTACTCCGATGTTCGACCGGATGTCGGACCTCGTTTTTGAGCTGATCCCGCGGTATCGCGCCGAGGGCAAAGCCTATCTCACGATCAGTTTCGGATGCACAGGGGGACGCCACCGCTCGGTTTTCTGTGCGGAACTGCTTCACCGCATGCTCATGGAACGCGGCTATCCCAACACAATTGTTCATCGCGACTGCAATGCTGAACCAATTGAACAATCCTGAACGCGCGGAATGCCTCAGGGATTGACAATCCTCACGCGATTAAGCGCTAATGCCGTTCGAAACCGAAGGTGTTTCCATGGCTCGTATGTTTGTTTCGGGCCGCTACTGCTGAAGGGAAAGCGGCGATGATTGGATTGGTTTTGGTGACCCACGGTCGGCTCGCCGAAGAGTTCATCGCCGCTACTGAACATGTGGTGGGCGTCCAGGATGCCATGCGTGCGGTCTGTATCGGCCCTGATGATGACATGGAACGTCGGCGCGAAGACATAGCGCAGGCCGTTGATGCCGTCGCGGGAAATGCCGGGGTCATCATTTTAACGGACATGTTCGGCGGGACCCCCTCGAACCTCGCCATTTCCCTGATGGATAAGAACAAGGTTGAGGTGTTGGCAGGGATCAACCTGCCGATGTTGATCAAGCTTATCAGTGTCCGCGCCGACCACAGTTTGGAGGATGCCGTGAGTGAAGCACAGGCATCAGGGCGAAAATATATCAATGTGGCAAGTCACGTGCTTGCCGGACGCACGGATTAGGGGCGGGATCCAGGAGTGTCCCCAAATCCAGGCCCCGCTGCGCGCGATGAAAAGATCCTGCCTGCTATAAGCTATATGGTGGTATCCTGCTTTATCTTTGCTTCGCTCTGGGCGCTGATACGCTATACCTCGACGACGATCAGCGCACCACAGATCGTATTTTTTCGGTCATTCTTTGGACTGTGTTTTTTCGCACCTTTTTTTATTCGCGAGGGGCGGCGGGCGCTTGCAACGCAACACTTTCCTATCCATTGCATTCGCGGCGCCTGCGCCGTTACCGCAACCTTCGGCATTTTTACCGCCGTGACCCTCGCCCCGCTGACCCAGGTCGTTGCCATAAGCTATGCAGCACCCATTTTTACCACGATCGGCGCCGTGCTCGTTTTGGGGGAACAGGTCCGTCTTCGCAGGGTGATGGCGGTGGGCATCGGGCTTATCGGTATGGTCATTGTCGTGCGCCCCAGTTTGGCGGACTTAAATCTCGGAACATTTGCGGCTGTTCTTGGCTCACTCGGCATTGCTGGATCGATGTTGACCATCAAGAAACTGTCCAAATCCGATGATCCACGCACAATTGTGAGTTATTCATTTCTTTTCGTCTTACCGGTTGCCATGGTTATCGCCTATTTCGATTGGAAATGGCCAACGCCCCTTGAATGGCTGCTGTTGATTGGCGTGGGGATGGCCGCAAATTTTGGCCAGGTGACGTTGACCCATGCGTTCCGTCTGGCTGATGCCTCCGCGGTCTTACCGTTTGATTTTGTGAGACTCATCTTTGCAGGTGTCCTCGGCTATTTGCTCTTTTCCGAGGTTCCCGATGCTTTCACCATTGCCGGCGCTCTGGTGATTTTGACATCGACCATTTACATCGCGCATCGCGAAAGTTTGATGGCAAAGCGCGAAAAACAGCTGTCACAAGGGACCAAAGAGGCGCAATAGCCTCTTTTAGATTGCGTGTGCCGGGCGCACGTGTTGGTTCATGAGAACGAACGGAACCTTAATTTATGGAACTGAACAAAACCCCCGTCATCATCACCGGCGGTGCATCAGGACTTGGCGCTGCCACCGCGCGCCGGTTTGCGGCTGCCGGGGCAAAAGTCACGATTCTGGATATGAACAGTGATGTTGGTCCGAAACTGGCCGAAAAGATCGGCGGGGCCTTCATACGAACCAATGTCGCCGAAGAGGAAGATGTCGAACGCGCCATCCAGGCAGGACAGACCGCCCACGGTCGGGCCCGCGTGCTTGTCAACTGTGCGGGGATTGGGATTGCGCAAAAAACCGTTGGTCGGGGGGAGCCGCACGCCCTCGATGCTTTTCGCAAGGTCATCGACGTTAACCTCATCGGCACATTCAACTGTATCGCAAAGGTCGCGGCGCGCATGTTGGCGCTGGAGCCACTAAGCTCCGGCGAACGCGGAGTGCTCATCAATACCGCATCAATCGCGGCCTATGATGGACAGATTGGCCAGGTGGCCTATGCCGCATCAAAGGGGGGCATCGTCGGTATGACCCTGCCCATAGCGCGTGATCTGGCCGACAAGGCCGTTCGATGTGTCACGATCGCACCAGGGCTATTCCAAACCCAGCTGTTAGCCAGCTTGCCTAAAGAAGCACAGGATAGTCTCGGCAGGTCAGTCCCGCATCCCTCCCGACTGGGTGATCCCGATGAATTTGCCGCGCTTGCTCAACATATTGTGGAAAATCCCATGTTGAATGGTGAGGTTATTCGGCTCGATGGCGCGTTAAGGATGCCGCCGAAGTAACTCTCGTAGAGATACAAAGAAAAAAGGGCGCATAACTTTCCATAGTTACGCGCCCTCTTTTGTTCGGTCGTCTTTATCGCTTGGTCGGCTATCTATATCGCTGGATTAAGCGGTGAAGCGAGCCTGACAGCTCAGGAAAACCTATTATTTCGCAGCGGCTTTACCTTTGGTACGGCGCGTTTTTCGACGGCTGGTGCCGAGCCCGATTTGTTTCGCCAACTGACGCCGCTGTTCGGCATAATTGGGCGCAACCATTGGATAGTCAGGTGCCAAGTCCCAGCGCTCGCGATACTCTTCCGGCGTCATATCATACTGCGTTTTCAGATGCCTTTTGAGCATCTTCAATTTCTTACCGTCTTCCAGACAAATAAGATAATCCGGTTGAATAGAGCGGCGAGGAGACACCGCAGGTTCCGGCCGTTCTTCAACGGGTTCAGGTTTCTCCGTCAGCTTGGCAAGCGTCTGGTGAACTTCTTCAATCAAGGTCGAAACCTCTGAAACCGGAACCATGTTATTTGAAACATGTGAGGCGACCACCTCCACAGTGAGTGAAAGCAAGTCATCTATTTGATCAGAATGTTGATCGAGATCAGCCATATTCGGTCCTTAGTATCTTTTCTCATTTTGGATTATGTTTTTTTACTATTCTTGCAGAAACCGCGCAGAAACCACGAGGGTTTTTGGCAATGGCAATGAAGCATGCCGCATCACCACCCCATTCAACAGCTGTCCCGCTAACTCGGAGTTTGTTTGCTCCGCCCTCTATATATTTGACAATATAAGAAACTCAAGAGTTAAATCAGTTTTACGATTACTTAGAGGTAAATGGAATTTTCTCTGGTCAAGGTAAATGGAGAAAGTGAATGAGAAACATACCATCGATAGTTGTTTATTCGTGACCGTTGACCGCTCATTTTGCAAACTGCGACGGCCTGTATGTGACCGCTACATTATTAATAATAGTCTTTTCCAAATTTTAACGAATATCGAGGCCGAAACAATAGGTCCTGCCCCCGCTCATTTGTCGCAAACCCCCGAATAGGTAAAATTGTTATGGGGTGAGGCTTGCTTTCGCCTTAAACCCGAGATTAGTCTCGAAACTGATCATGACATCGGGTTGATGGAGACCCGCCCTACCGAAATTCTGCTTTCGTTGATTTTGAAAGGAATCAATATGACCAATCCGCTTCGGCGCTTCGTTCTCGCCTCGGCGTTCGCGTTGCCGTTCGCTTCTTTCATTGCCCAACCGGTGACCGCTGACCATAAAGCGCTAAGTTTTGAGGTGCATCGTGACCTGCGCACCGCAATTGAAGCCGATTACGATAACCATTTGTCCGATCTGTTCGTGTGGTTTCATAAACATGCCGAGTTGAGTGGGAAAGAGATCAAAACGGCGGCGCGGCTTGCCAAGGAATTTCGGGGTCTTGGGTTCGAGGTCACCGAAGGGGTTGGCGGTACCGGGATTGTCGCGGTTCTTGAGAATGGGGAGGGCCCGCGTGTTTTAATGCGGGCGGATATGGATGGTCTTCCCGTCATGGAGGCGTCCGGCCTGCCCTATGCCTCGGAGAATAAGCAGGAAACCGATCTTGGCGCCATTGTGCCCGTTATGCATGCCTGTGGTCATGACACGCATATCACCGCGCTCGTTGGCGCTGCACGGCAACTGATTGCGCGGAAAGATGAATGGCGCGGCACCGTTGTTCTTATCGGCCAACCGGCTGAGGAAACGGTCCAAGGGGCTAAAAACATGCTTGCGGACGGGCTATATGAGCGCTTCGGTGTGCCGGATTACGCCATCGGGTTTCATGTGGCTGCCAATGGTCCGGCAGGCAAAGTTGGGCTCAAATCCGGGCTGCTTCTATCGTCGGTTGATAGTGTCGACATTACCGTTCGCGGCATCGGCGCGCATGGTGCTTCGCCCCATCAGGGCAAAGACCCGATATATATGGCGGCACAGATCATCATGGGCCTGCAAGGCATCATCAGCCGAGAAATTTCACCGCTTGAACCCGGGGTCATTACCGTGGGTTCAATACATGGCGGGAACAAGCATAACATCATCAGCGATCGCGTTGATTTACAGCTGACTGTGCGGTCTGACAATGATGACGTTCGGAACAGGCTTTTGGAAGGCATTAAACGTGTTGCCGAGAATATCGGGCGCGTCAACGGGATGCCCGAAGACTTGTTGCCGGTTGTCAAGTGGGGGGAGGAATTCACCTACACCACCGATAACGCGCCAGAGGAAACCGCACGCGTGCTTTCGGCGTTGAAAACGAACATGGGCGAAGATCGCCTCTATGAAATTGTGCGGCTTGGCATGGGGGGCGAAGACTTCCCGTTTTTCACGAAAACTGAACACAAGGTCCCCGGCGTATTCATGTTTGTCGGTGGGACCGCTGAAGAAACGCTCGAAGCGGCGAAAGAGGGCAAGGCCACGGTTGCCAGCCACCACTCGCCGTTTTTCAAGATCGACCCCGATGCTGCAGTGCCAACGGGTACCGAAGCGATGGTCGTTGCCGCGATGGAGCTTCTCGCACGGCCGGCAAGTCGCAAGACGGCACCCGAAACAAATGCGGATGGTGATTAGGGCTAGGACCCTTTTTTGAGTGTCTGGCAGACGTACCTTGAAACCACACGCGTTGCGAGCGATATAGTGGCGTCATGACAGCGCGTTTGACAGACAATACATCGGGTCGTGGTGACCGGGTTCTTCCACAGGGGGAGCCGATCACGGTAACCCTGGTCCCTGACCAGGTCCTGCCGTTCCGGATCGATAAGCAGGACGTGCGCGGGCGCGTCATCCGCCTGGGACCCAGCCTCGACAAAAGCCTGGCGGCCCATAATTATCCCCCGCTGGTTGCCGATACGCTGGTCGAGGCGATTACGCTTGCGGGATTGCTCGGCAGCATGATCAAGGGTGACGGCCTTCTCACTTTGCAGGTGCGCGCCAAGGGGGCAATCGAAATGCTCGTCGCGGACTATCGATATCCTGGCATGATCCGCGGCTATGCCCAATTTGATCGAGATCGGATCGCGGCGCTCTCGGCACTCGGCACCCCACGCCCCCAACTCAGCGACCTTCTTGGCGATGGCTATCTCGCCATGACCATCGAACAAGGCTATGAGTCAGAACGCTATCAGGGGATTGTCGAGCTCGAAGGCCCTGACATTGCCACCGCGACACGCAATTATTTTTTGAAATCAGAGCAGACACCGACAGAAATTGCGCTCGCTCATGAACGTGATGACGAGGGCAAACATCGATCCGGTGCGATCATCATCCAGCATCTCGGGCGCGGCGAAGACGGTGGTCCACGCATCCTTGATCCCGATCAGCGCGAACATTGGGATCGCGCCTCGGCGCTTATGAACAGTGTGCGCGAACAGGAGCTTACATCGGAAACCCTTTCGAACCCTGAGTTGCTTTATCGGCTCTTTCACGAAGACGGTGTGCGCGTGTTTGAGCCCTTAGACTTGGCGCATGGATGCCGCTGTTCGCATGAGAAAATTGCAGGCGTGCTCAGACAATTCTCAGCCGAAGATCTTAGCGAAATGGTCGAGGACGGCGCGATTACGGTAACGTGTGAATTCTGCAGCACGGCCTTTCGCTTTGGGGGCGATGGCAAACCGCTCATCGGTTAAGTGTTTCGATTAATGACGTAAAACGGGACGGTTTCGTTCGCATAGACAATCGTTCCGTCGCGGGTTAGCCCCGCCTTTTCCAGAACTCGGCCCGACGCATCATTCTCCGTATCGGTCAAACCCACGATGCGCGAAAGGCCGAGCTCGTCAAAGCCATATGCGATGAGCGTGCGGGTGATTTCGGTGGCAACGCCCTGGCCCCATGCAGCGGGCACCAACCGATAACCGACCTCGATCTCATTCAAGTGGGCAGCGTCCTCGCCATCGAGAGGTTTGAGAATCGCGATGCCGATGGGATCCTGGGGGTGTTCCCGCCAGCAGACCGTCCAGGCCCCCATGCCTGAGTTCCTGGCAAACCCGCGATAAATATGAAATCTCTCTTCGACTTCCGGGCGGGTACGCGGTCGTTTGGTGATATAGCGCATCACCTCGGGTATCGCATCCAGACGGACCTGAAACTCCAGATGCTCATCAGATAGCGGATAAAGCACAAAACGTTCGGAGTGGAGCGTTGGCTGAGATGTCATGCCGCGCACAACAGCACAGCCACGACAATCGGGGCAAGGCCTATACCGGCGCGCCTGTCAGCAATTTTGGGAGCTCGCCAACCGTGCCCCGCGCATGGCGCATAAAGAATTTGCCAAGTCCCGGCATACGATCAACGGCAGCAAGCCCGACATCACGCGCCAATCGCACCGGCGCCAGATCGTTTGAAAAGAGCCGGTTCAATCCGTCTGTAACAACCCCAAGCATCACATTATCCGCCCGCCGCCAACGTTCATACCGGGCGAGAACTTCAGGGTCGCCAAGGTCCTGGCCAAGCCGTTGCGCGTCGACAAGAACCTCGATCAACGCTGCAATATCGCGCATGCCAAGGTTGAGACCCTGACCTGCAATGGGGTGAATCACGTGCCCTGCATCCCCCACCAGCGCCATACGCCGGTCCACATAACGTTCGGCATGCTGGAACCCGAGCGGATAGGACCACCGCGGTGCCGCCAACTCGATCTTGCCCAGAAAATCGCCGGACCGCATCGCCAGCGCAGCAAGAAATGCATCGTCGTCGAGCGCCATGATCGCAGGCGTTTCCTTTGCCTTTGCCGTCCACACGATATTTGATCGGTTGCGTGTCAGGGGTAAAATCGCAAACGGTCCTGCCGGCATGAAGCGTTCGTGCGCAATCCCTTCATGCGAGAATTCATGCGCGACTGTCGTGACGATCGCATGTTGCGGATACATCCATTTCGTCACTGAAATCCCAGCATCCTGGCGCTGCTTTGACGCTTTGCCGTCGGCTGCAATCAAAAGCGGCGCCGAAAGCGCCTCGCCACTTTCCAGATGAACGTCCACGCGGTAATCGCCGCGATCCACGACCTCTGCTTTTGCGGGCGCAAAGAGGTCGAACTTATGTTCATCCTTTTTGCCGGTTGAGGCATGGAGCGCCTGGCGCAAGTGACGGTTTTCAATGAGGTAGCCGAGCGGACCATCGCCGAGCGTCTGATGGTCGAAATGCAGATGCAGCAATGAGGGCCCATCAGACACCCTGATTTCCAGTATCGGCTGGGCATCTTCTTCGAGCGCATCCCAAAGACCGAGCGATTTCAGCATTTGTGAAGACGCATAGGCAACCGCACTCGCCCGGCCATCGAAATTGGGGGCAACCTGTTCCGGCGTCGGAGCCAAATCGACAACCGCGGTATGAACGCCATGTTTGGCCAACCCATGGGCAAGGGTGAGGCCGATCATCCCGCCACCAATGATGACCACGTCATGTGTGAATGCGCTTGGATTGGACATGGAAACCTTCTAAGCCTTTCTATGAAAAACAAATATGTGATTTTTCGCTGCAAGTCTAATCGGATACCCGTCTATCGGGATCTTCGGAAATCAACAAGGCGAGCAGACGTCGCATTCGCTATGCCGCGACGATTTTGCCGCGAGGATGGAAGGGTTTTAGTTTCGCTGAGCTGCTTGGGGGCAGTGGGGCCTATGCGAAACGATCTGATTTCAACATATGACGCCCCTTTTTTGGAAAGAGAGTGTAGGTTCGTGTTGGATCTGAAATACTATCAAACGATCGTCATTTGGGGATTTGGACGCGAGGGGGCCGCAACTTTTGGCTATCTGAAAAGCATCGGGTTCGGTGGGACGCTTCTCATCGCCGATGCGTCTCGCTCGAATATTCCCGATGATATCGATCCGGCGGCTTTTGAATTTCTCGATGATAAAGATCTAACCAGTGCCCCGTTGGACTGGACGCGGACGCTGATCGTGAAAACGCCGGGGCTTTCGCTCTACGACCCACGTCTTAGCGACCTATGGAACCGTGGCGCTCGCTTTACCAGCCAGACCAATCTTTGGTTTCAGGTACGCGACCCGTCCTCGCACGTGATCGCCATCACCGGGACCAAGGGCAAGAGCACAACGGCAAAGGCGCTTGCCCACATGCTCTCGCGCATGGGTGAAGATGTGATTTTGGCAGGCAATATCGGAAAGCCGGTGCTTTCTTATGCCGACAAAAGTCCGAAATACTTCGTGGTGGAACTTTCATCCTACCAGATTGCCGATCTTAAATTCAGTCCGGATCGGCTGATTTTCCTAAATCTCAAGTCCGAGCATATTCCGTGGCATAAAACGCTTCAAAACTATCGCCGGGACAAATTACGTGTCGCCTTCATCGATCCCCTCGTACGGATTCATGCGAACCGCGAAGATAAGGTGCTGCCTTATGAGCTCGCCAATGCACCGAACCTGAAATGGTTCGGGGGCCAGGACGAATTTCATGGCGAGGGCCAGAAGGTATTCGATGGCAAACAATGTGTTGGCGAGGTGAAAAGCCTGCTTGGCGAGCATAACGCGCAGAATATCTCGGGCGCGCTTTCGGTACTGCCCGAACTTGGGATCGACCCGGCGCTGGCCCTCGCAACGCTTGATGATTTCGAGCCCTTGCCGCACCGATTGCAACGGGTTCTGGAAAAGGACGGCTACGTCTATATCGACGACACGATTGCGACGACGCCGGAAGCGACGCTCAACGCGCTTGCCGCGTTTCCAGACCAGGATGTGGTGCTGATCCTTGGCGGGACCGACCGATTGCAGGACTATGAAATGCTTGCTGAGGCACTGGTCAACCGGCCGCGTATCAAACGCTTTCACCTGATTACCGACAATGGGCCAAGGATCGAGGCTTGTTTTGCTCCGCATGCCGAGCTCATCGCCAAAACCCATTTTTATCCGGTATTTTCAGAAGCTGTTTATGAGGCCCGCGATTACCTGCCGAATGGCGGCGTGGTGCTGCTTTCGCCTGCCGCCCCGCGTGGGTCTGAGTTTCATTCACTGGAAGAGCGAGGGCTCACATTTCAACGTCTCGTCAGAGAAAAATGGGGTAACGCGTGAAGCGGCACACTCTGCAAAAACCCGATGGCAGCAAACTTGCCGCCTTTTCATTTGATGCAAAAGACCCGGGCGGAAACGTGCCATCCCCTTCCGCCTTTTTCATTCACGGGGCTGGTAAATCACACGCGCGCCGCACCGATTACCTGAGCGAATGGCTGGCCGGTCGGGGGATCGCAAGCACAAGCTTTGACCAAGAGGGCCACGGAGAAAGCGAGGGTGCGCTTGAAGGATCAAGCCTGGCGCGCCGCGCGGCTGAGGCTGATTTTGTACACCAAACCCTCAGCAAAGGGCCACTGGCGCTTGTTGCCGGGTCGAGCATGGGGGGGCATCTCGCTATCCGAAAGGGCGTTTTCTGGCAATCTCCAGCAATCGCATTGTTCTGCCCCGCCGTTTACGGACATAGGGCATGGGACCTTGCCTTTGGCGCGGCATTCCGAGACTTCATCCGCAAACCTGGAAGTTTCCGCCAGTCCGATGCGCTTGAGGCATTGTCAGGATACCAGGGGCGCATGGCCGTCTTTATCGGGGCTGATGATGAGGTGATTCCGAGCGAAGTTCTCGATCTTCTGGCCGAGCATGCCAAGAGTGCGAGCTTTTTTGTTTGTCACCGCATTCCAGGATGCACCCATTTGATCCACCGAACCGCGGCTGAAGACCCACGGGTGCGCAATGTTATTTTCGATGGCCTTGAAGAGCTGCTCGCGGGTTAGGCAACCTGCTGCATGAGCACCGCGATATCATTTGGGATATAATGTTCTGACCATGCCGAGAGCGACTGGTGATACTGCGCGCGAAGTTTCTGACGATCATAGGTTTGATCGAGTTCGGGTAGGATTGCCTTGATCAACGGCATCTCGGCCCATTCAGGCTGGTCAGCGATATGGGCAAGTGCAGCAGCGACCTCTAACCGTTCACCAACGCATTCCCACGGTTTTGCGTCACTCAGCCCCGCCACGTCCCGCAGAAAAGGCATATTGCTCTCGATACCAAGAACGGGATGGCCCATGATCTCTTCCAGCCGGTCCGGGCCAACCTGGGTCGCAAGGAGTACCGCAGTATAAGTACATTTCGCGCAATGCCCGCACCATCGCACGCCGTCTTCGAGTGCGTTTTTTCCTGCGAACACAAAGTTCCGATTGCAGCTTGCAAACTGGCCGAGCGCCTCGGGCGCTTTTTTGACCAGTGCCTGGATGGTCCAAAGCTCGCTCACCGGGCGAAGGATTGAGAAATAATTGGGAAGCGATGCTCTCGCCCCGGCTTCTTCGAATGCCGCGCGCAGCAAGCCCTCAAAGGCGATCGATTTACTATACTGATGATTGACCGGAACATCGCCAAGCCACATCGTCGGCTCGGAGGCCGCGCGTTCGTTTGCAAAGACAATCTCGCCATGACCGTGCATCAGCGCATGGAGCATCAGGATTGTCGAATTGATGGAGGTGATGGGAATGTGGCCGTTGAGCGCTTCGCCTGAGCGGCTGATCTCGATCAAATGAGGATCAATGGTTCGCTTTAGGATCGAAAGCGGTGCATCGGTCATTGTGGCAAGCCGCGCGCCGACCTTTTCCGACAAAATGATGCTGATCAGTTCGACGTCGCGCCCCGCCCGTCGCATTAACCCTGCGGCGACATGGCTATCCTTGCCGCCGCCGAACGCAACAAGCGCCGTCTTGGCCTTGGGCGTGAACGCCAGCTCTGCTGTTGTTTCGTTGTCATCGGTGGCGGAATTCTGGGTGTCGGAATTCTGCCGGAACACGGTAGCAGGCGGATAAGATAGCTGGTTTCGGACATAAAACTCGCCCAGCCCCTCGGTATAGGCTGCGGTGAGTGCCGCCATCGCCGCCTCTCCCGCAGGGAATTCGACAATGACTTCATCACTGGCCGCAGCCTTATGGTAGCTGACACCCACCATCAACGCGGTGAGCCGCAAGAGCGCCTGACCCTCACGCGATCTCAGTTTTTCAAAGGCTCCATTCGGCACAGCATGGGGCCAGTGCACGGTTTCCTCAAAACCACCGAAACGGTCACAATGATACCGAAATTGCACGAGGCGATGTTGAGCATCAACCCTGGGCGCGTGAATGGAAAAGCTGGTCATGATGCGCGCGTGATACGCCTGGAACCGGGCTGCGGCAAGGTTTTTGCCCAAAACCGAGATGCCGATGTCGTGAAGTCAATCATGCTGACCGCGTTATTCACCAGCGAACGAAAACCCCCAAACAACCTCCCAACGTTGACATGACCGGGGCACTGCGCCACATGGCAGCCATGTACGGAACTGTCGTGAACGCATGTACGCAGGATAAAATACGGGAAATGCCAATGTCGACATCATCGCTCGTCCCCATGGATGAAATTGAAGATACGCTGGAGCTGCTCGATGATTGGGAAGATCGCTATCGTTACATTATTGAGCTTGGCCGAAACCTGCCCGAAATGCCTGTCGGAACCAAAACCGACGCAACCAAGGTGCGCGGCTGTTCGAGCCAGGTGTGGCTCTTTGCACGCAATGATAATGCAGCGCAGCCAATGGAACTCTATGGCGACAGCGATGCGCACATTGTACGTGGGCTGGTTGCCATTCTGCTTGCGCTCTATCAGGGGAAAACCCCCGCTGACGCCGCCAAAACCGATGCCCGGGCCGCACTCGAAAAGCTTGCCCTGGCCGAGCATTTGAGCCCAACACGAACAAATGGCCTCTTTTCAATGATTGAGCGGATCGAGCAGCTCGCCACTGAGAAAGCCGCCGCTTAATGGCTCCCGTCAATCAGATGGAGGGCCTTCCCGCGCCGACGCCTGAGATGCTGGCGGCTGTTCAAAACGCAACCACGCCGAAAGAGATTGCCGAGATCCTGACGCTCTCTCCTCACATGAAAGCGATGCGTCTGACCTTTCACAGCGCCGAGAACGAGGAAGTCGCGCTGCGCCTCCCCTATGATGACCGGCTGATCGGATATCCTGATACCGGGATTATTGCTGGCGGCGCGATATATACGCTGATGGACAGCACCGCCGGTCTGTCTGTGATGAGCCGGATTGGACGCCTGATGCCCGCGGCAACGCTTGACCTGCGGATTGATTATTTGCGCCCGGCGACACCTAAGCGCGACGTCATTGGGTATGCGACCTGTTATCGGCTGACGCGAGAGATCGCCTTTGTTCGCGGACGGGCAGCGCATGAAAACAGTGATCAGGTGATCGCCCATGTCGCGGGGACATTTGCGCTCGGCCCCACGCAAACCTCCCAACCCGAAAGCAGATAGGCAATGCGCGATCAATTGTATGAAACGCTCATGTCTGATGACAGGAAAGACGCGCCAGGCGAAGATACGGAAATCATTCTGGATGTCAGCCCCTATGCGCGTTTTCTTGGCTTAAGGGTCCACAGGTCAGATGCATCCATTCGATTGAGAATGCCCTATCATGTTGATCTCATCGGGTCGCCCTTCCCGCCCCGGCTGCACGGCGGTACCGTTGGCGCTTTGATGGAAATCGCGGGTCTTGTCTGTGTAAATGCCGAGCGATTTCGCGCAGATGGTTTAGGCGAAACCGATCCAAAAATGATTGGGATCACGATCGATTATTTGCGTGCCGGGGCCCCCGAAGATGTCTGGGCGAGCGCCGAAATCCGAAGGATGGGACGACGTTTTGCGAATGTCTCAGCGCGCGCCTGGCAAAATGATCCAGAGAAGTTAATTGCAACGGCACGCATGAATCTCCTATTGCCTAAAAACGCCTAACAAGGACATAAGTGACCAAGATGCATGAGGTTGACGTTTTCTGGTCGTTTCGAAGCCCCTACAGCTATATCGTCACGCCGCGTCTGATGGCTCTGGCGAAGCGCTCCAATACCAACGTTACATTCCGTCCCGTGATGCCCCTGTTGCTGCGCGCACCGGCGCGTTTCAATGGTGCGACACCCGATGCGATAAGCTATTTCGCACGCGATATGCTGCGCGAGGCTGAGCGGCACGGTCTTCCTTTTCAATGGCCCAACCCCGACCCTCTCGATGTTCATGGCCTTCTAGAACTCGACAGCGAAAGCGACCAGGAAAGGATTTACCGGCTCACCCGTCTCGGCATTCTTGCCGCTGAAGCGGGCAAGGGGATCGAGTTTGCGCTCGAAGTCGGAAAGCTCACCTTCGGCGGGGTCGAAAACTGGTATGACGGTGACCATTTGGCGAAAGCTGCGGAACAGGCGGGGCTCGACCTCGCGGGACTTGATGAGACGATCAGGGCAGAACAGAATCGGCTCGACGAAGCGATTGCAGCAAATGAAGCCGCCCAAACCAAGGCCGGACACTGGGGCGTGCCGCTGATGGTTTATCGCGGAGAGCCCTTTTTTGGTCAGGACCGGTTCGATAGCTTATTGTGGCGGATCATCGAAACCGAAACGGCGGCGACCTGAACCCGAAGGGCGACATAGGTCACTCAAAAGCATGGTTTCTATGGTTAACCAAGGCTTAGGGCTTTCGCGCCTACTATGTTATTTATTCGGTTTCGGTAGAATACCGCATCCTCTGGTCCGCGATCTGCGAATTTCATACGATTTGTGCAGATCAGAACCGCTGGTGCGCAGTGAAAGTCAGAGCCCATGAATACCACGCCTCAGTCAACACCCCCCTTGCACTCTGTTCCCGATGATCCGCTGGGCCCGGAGACTGATGAGATGGTATCTGGCAACGACGGGCAAGACGAACAAATCGTTGAAAACGATCCATCACAATGGGCTCAACCGGAGCGGCGGTTGAATATTCGGGCCTTCGAATATTGGGAAGAGCTTCTCGACGGGCGTGAGTTTCCTTCGGTCACCGATCTTGAACCCGAAGATATCGAAAGCTTTCGCGAATATTCGGTACTGGTTGATTTCACCGCCGGATACGACGCCCCGATCCTGCGCTATGTCGGTCGTCATCTGCGCGATGAATGCGGGCTGCCCCCCGGCGATATCGAACCTGGTGCTGTGCCCGCGCGATCAATGCTCAGCCGATTGACAGACCATTATCTGGAAATTCTGGCGAACCGCGCCCCCATTGGTTTTGAAGCGGAATTTGAAAACAGCCGCGGATTTCTCGCCCGATATCGCGGGATACTCATGCCGCTTTCCGACGATGGCGAGACGATCAATTTCGTTTATGGCGTGTTGAACTGGCGTGAAGATCCGCTGACCTCCGATCATGAGGGCTACAACAAAAGTACCCCTGTGGATGAGACCAAATTCCTTGCGGATGAAGACGACAGCAATATGCGGGAGGAAAACCTGAGCGCCGAGGCCGACACTGAAGTCGATGAACTGCTCACGCAGGATGAACTCATTGATGCCGAGGGTGAACTTGACGATCTGATCGCTGATTTCGAGTCTCAGCTCAGCGAGGCCGAAGCATCAATCGATCAGTCCTCCTCACCTGAGGAGTCGCTAACATCTGAAACGGGTTCCGAAGCGATTGCTGATACCGAAAGCGCAAGCGAGGATATCAGCGTGGATGTTTCAGAACCGTTGGACCTGACGCAGGACGACGTCATTTCGGATATCGACGCGCTACTGGATAACGAAGAGTTTGCGCAAGATGAAGCTTTGGAAGCGGCGAGCAATCGTTCGCAGAGTGATGACGATATTCTCGACCTTGATGAAAGCTATCTTGCCGATCCCGGGGAAAGCGTCATAGAGAAAATGGGAAGCGATACAAATACGCCGCAGACGCCCGAGGCGATGCTATCGGCGCTTGAGTCTGCCGTTCGTGACCTCGTTCCCGGCGCCCATGAGGCTGTCAACGAGACCGAACCAGAGATATCTGAACCGGCGGAAACAGATCATTCTGACCCAGTGACCCTGGGTCAGGACCTGATTGAAACAGAAACGCCCGAAAGCGGTGCAGATTTTGACCATGAGCCGGTGGGTCGCGTCGCAAGCCTGCGCGACCGGCTGAATGTCTGCCAACAGGCCGCAAGCCAACTGGCCAATGTCGATAGCCGGACACGGGCAACGCTTTATCAAACACTTGATCGCGCCTATGCATTCGCTGAGGCGGCTGATGAAAACCCTGAAGACTTTGAAGCGCTGCTTGCCGAAAACCAAATCGTGCCTCAGGAGCGTGCCCCGCTCACACCAGTGGTGAAACTTGTGTTTGGCGCTGACTATGACAAGACGCGTCTGACCGAGTATGCCGCGACGCTTTCCTACGCGCGTCGGGAGAATGTGCCTTCAGAGGACTTCGGCGGCTTCCTCGAGCGGTTCGAAGGCGGCATTAAAGGCATCGTGAAAGCTGAGCGCGCCGCCAAACGGGCTCAGAAAGGCAATGCAATTGCCGACAAACTCGGAGAGGCCAAAGCCAGGCTCGCCACCCGCCCCTCGTTGGCAGACGTTGTATTGCCCGACACGGTCGACGCTGGTGATGAAGAGTTTGTGATGATCCTGGCCCGGAAATCTGGTGATGGTCGCACGGTGTCGTTGATTGATGTTGTTGAGCAATCGCCGTCTACACTCAATGCCGCGCTGAAACGGGCCGCCAAACAAAAGCGAAAGGGCAGCTAACGCGCTCTTAGACGTCCCGGCCGCGAAACCTGCCTTGAAATTTTCCAATCACTGGTGGTGAGCAGCCTCGCCACGACTCGGGTTCGCTCACGCCGATTTGCGGCATTGCAGCAACGAAAGCATTTGCCGCGCGCTATCAACGGGCGTAGGAGACCGGAATTCCGCGCTGGATTGCCGAGGCATGCCGGCAGTTAGGATTGAGCATCAAAGGCATAAGGGGTGAAGACGATGGATGTGTGGCTTGAAAAAACCCGCATTCTGGAAGCTTTGAAGGGGCACGTCCAGGCGACCGACGACCCGGCAGAAGCCGCGGAATTAAAGCGATACACCGAAGCGTTTTATCGACCGGCCTACCCCGCTGATTTGATCGCAACATCAACCCGGCGGCTCGCCCAAATCGCCCAGACCTGCTGGGAGGCTGCCGTCTTGAGGCCCAAGGGTACACCCTTGATCAAGGTGTGGAATAACGACCCCGACCCGACCCATGGCACACCCGGCCGCACCATGATCCTGCTTGTCAATGACGATAAACCCTTTTTGGTTGATTCGGTTACCGCTGGTCTGACCTCCATGGGTCTCGATATTCATCTGATCCATCACCCGACAATCCGCAGTTGGCGCGATGATGCCGGGAAACGTCTGCGCACGATGAGTGTGGAAAAAGACAATGAGGATCTGCCAACTGCCGACATCGACGGAACGGTTCGCGAGTCGATCATTTATATCGAGTCTGAGCGTCGCGGGCCGAAAATGCGCGAGCGCATCGAGAGTGAGCTGACCGAGATCATATCGGATGTTTCCGCCGCCGTTGACGATTGGCACCGTATGCAGGGCGAGTTACATCAGGCAATCCAGGGGCTTAACGCGAACCCGCCTGATGTCGAGCCTGAAGAACTGGCTGAAACGTTCGCATTCTTGAAGTGGGTCGCCGACAATAATTTCATCCTCCTCGGATACCGCGAATATGGCATGGACGGGGATCTCACCGACCCTTCCTTCATGCCCGAGATGAAGCATGGCCTGGGGGTTCTGCGCGATCCGGAAAGGCTGATCTGGCGAGGCCCCGATGGTTTTACCGTGATGTCGGAGGA
>JBCDDR010000005.1:0-31247 GCA_039180205.1 Pseudomonadota bacterium
ATCAATCCGGGCGCCGGTTTCTTTGTCATAAAGGCAATGCGCTGCTGTCAGCACGATATCGGGCGCAATCAGTGCGCCGGTGCAAAACCCGCGCCCGTCGATATTGAGCTTCCCAACCGCTTCCCAGCCCCGGCTGTCATCACCAGTGTCCAGCCGCTTGAGTGCGGATTCCGATGCGGCCTGCGTGGCCAGCAGCGTGATGCAAAATAGAACGGCAAGAGCGCGGAACATGGGATCTCCAATACCTGTTGGATAGATCCTAGCCGACAATTTGGGGCAAAATTGGGCACGTCTGAGGCCGGTTTCATGGCATTCGCGAGTGGCGGCAAAAATTACGAATTTTTGTCTTTATGTGAGTGTGGGCATTGCGATTCCGATGTATGTTGGCGGTATGACACGCGCGACATTCCTAGCTTTGGCCGTCTTTTTGGCAACCCAACCTGCCACTCAGGCCGCCGCCCATGATGCGACGGTCACCCAAGTGCGCGTTGAACAGGTGGGCATGCTGTGGAATTTCCACGTGACGGTGGAACATGGCGATACCGGCTGGGATCACTACGCAGATGGCTGGGAAGTTCTGGATGCTGACGGCAACAGGTTGGCCTATCGCAAGCTGCTGCACCCGCATGTGAATGAACAACCCTTCACCCGATCACTGAGTGGCGTTGCCATTCCCGACGGAACCGAGGCGGTTTTCGTCAGGGCGCATTGTTCGGACTCAGGCTGGTCCAGCAACCTTATGAAAGTCGACCTTTCCCAATAAGGGGCTGAACGAGCGCGGCTTACCGCCGCCCTTCACGCAGCCAACCGGCCAGAACCAGCGCGGAACTCAGCAGCAATACCAACCATGCGGGCAATAGCGGCAGTTGCATGACCGCGCGCGTTTCATAAGCCCCACGCGGGGTCAGCCCGATCCAACCGCGCCCAATCGCAGGCCTCCCCGGCCGCACGGACCGCAACCTTGGCAGGCCGTCTTCCAACGCGACAGCACCACCGCCAGTGGCCGCCATCAGCTCGGCCAGTGGCTCGCTACTCGCAATCGTGTCCTCGAATTCCACAGGCGAGGCTGGCCCCAGCCCGATCACTGCGCTCAGATCACCATTTTCAATGCGGTAGAGGCCAAGTTCCGCCCCGGTATGCGTCGTCTCAAACCGTCCCGGAGACACCTCTTCGAGGTTCATCTCCAGCAGTTCACCCGACGGCGTGGTCACCGTCACAGGACCGACCGTTTCTTCCAGTGACCGACGAATGATGCGCATCTGCTGGCCTGTGGCCTCAGCCCACAGCGCTTCTTCTTCCAGCTCCGGCTCCTTCATCATCCAATGGGCCAACCGCCGCAGCAATTCCAACTGAGGCCCGCCACCTTCGTAACCGCGATTCCACAGCCACGCATGATCGGAGGCCAGAAGCGCCACGCGCCCTTCGCCCACGCGGTTGAGGATCAGAAGCGGATTGTCTTCCGCGCCCGTCATAACCACATCGCCTTGCACATCATCCACTTCGATATGGCGATGCCAGCGGCCCCAGTTTTCCGTTTCATCAGGCGTCAGATCAGCGGTCACCGGGTGTCGCGCGCCAAGATCGGTCACTTGCGGCAGATAACGGTTTTCAATGACCCGGGCGGTGGGGCGGGCAGGAATGATGGTTTCGAGCGGCGTGCGATAAAGACTTTCTGCACTGGCGAAATCCGGCCCCGCCGCGATCAGCACGGCACCGCCGTTTTCCACGTAATTGCGCACATTATCGAGGTAGACAGATGGCAAAATCCCACGTCGTTTGTAGCGGTCAAAGATGATCAGGTCGAAGTCGTCGATTTTTTCGAGGAAGAGCTCCCGCGTCGGGAAGGCGATCAAAGACAGCTCCCGCACCGGCACGCCATCCTGCTTTTCCGGCGGGCGCAGAATGGTGAAATGGACAAGGTCGACGGAACTGTCGGATTTGAGCAGATTGCGCCATGTCCGCCCTCCAGGATGCGGTTCACCGGAGACGAGCAGCACAGACAGACGATCCCGCACCCCGTTGATCTGCACGATGGCGGCATTGTTGCGGTCGGTCAGTTCGCCGTCAGCCATGGGCGTGCTGAACTGCAGCACATTGCGCCCGCCATGGGGCAATACGACAGGCAGCTCGATCCCCTGGTTCAGTGGCACCTGAAACCGCTGCGGTGTGTCGCCGTCGATGGATATGTCCACCGGCACCGTCGTCACGCCCTCAGGCGCATTGCCCAGATCGGTGATCCGCAGCGTCATGGAAATCTCTTCGTCTAGGATTCCGAAGGCCGGTGCATTTTCCACCACCAACCTGCGATCCCAGTCCGCCTCGCGCCCCGTATGCAGCAAATGCAGCGGCGCGGGGATGTCTGGCGCGCGTTTCAGATCGTGCAGTTGCCCATCTGACAAAACAATCGCCCCCGCGATCCGGGCCTTGGGACCCGGTTGATTAAGCGGTTGCCCTGAGTAAATCCGCGTCAGGCGTTCGTAGAGACCTTCAAGTGCGCGGGCTGGGTCTGTGGCGTGGTCGACCGCATCATCCGCCAGCCTGCAAAATGCATACAGCACCGTTGCCGATGTGCGGAGTTCATCAGGGAGCATGCGCGCGGCGGCATGAAAGCTGTGGGAGCCTTCCCTCAGCATTGTCCGGCATGCCAAAAGGTCGCGCGGGCGCGTGTGTGCGCGCGCAATCAAAGGTCGTGGCGGGCGCACTTTGTGCGGGGGGCTAACGGGTGGTCGCAACATTAGGCACTAGCTTTTCGAGAACCTTCGCGGATGAAATCACGCCGGGCAGCCCCGCGCCAGGATGGGTCCCGGCACCGACCAGATACAGGTTCTCGATATCCTCACTTTTGTTATGCGGTCGGAACCAGGCACTTTGCATTAATTGCGGCTCCATCCCGAACGCCGCGCCCTTGTATGAATTGAGCCGGTCGCGGAAGTCATTTGGCGACATCCAATGCTCGCTCGCGATATGATCGGTCAGCCCGGGCAACACCGTTGCTTCCAGCGCCCTCGCGAGCTTATCGCGATATTTCGGGGCTTCGACATCCCAATCGGTTCCGCTTTCAAGGTGTGGGACCGGGGATAAAACATAAAAGGCATCGCAACCATCCGGGGCGAGACTGGAATCGGTTGCCGTTGGTCGATGAAGATAGAGGCTGAAATCATCGGCCAGGTGTTTGTGGTCAAAAATATCGGTAAGCAGCTCACGGTAGCGCTCACCGAGCAGGATTTCATGGTGGGCAATATCGGGGTATTGCTTATTGGTCCCGAAATACCAGACAAAAAGGCTCATCGAATAGCGGCACTTTTCAACATTTCGATCGCGCCAACGCTTACGTGGCGCATTTTTGAGAAGCTTGGTGTAGGTCACTGCGGCATCGGCATTTGAAACAACGATATCAGCGGTGATTTGCCGCCCATCGGCCAGCCGCACTCCGGTCGCACGAGACCCATCGGTAGTGATTTCCTCGACCTTGGCGTTGAAGACGATCTGACCGTTCTGTTGTTTAAATAGTTTGACCATCGCGTTGATGATCGAACCGGTGCCGCCCATCGCGAAATGGACGCCCCATTTTTCTTGTAAAAACCCAACGAGATTGTAGATCGCTGTCGTCGAGAAGGGGTTACCTCCCACAAGGAGCGGTGAAAAGCTGAAAGCGATCCGCAGCCGTTCATCTTTGAAATAACGTGCAACATCCTGATAAACGCTACGATAGCTGCCGAGCCGCACCATCGTTGGCAGCACCTTCGCCATATCGGCAAGCGTACTGAACGGTTGCTGGCTCAAATCAAGAAAGCCCACGCGGACAAGTTCCTCGCTTTTCGCCATGAATTTGTCGAAGCCGGCAACATCGGAGGGGCGAAACTTCGCCACTTCGTCGCGCATCTGTTCGCGGTCGCCGGTCATCTCAAAAATCGATCCGTCGGCAAACCTCAGGCGGTAAAAGGGCGAGATAGCGCACATATCGACGTCGTCAGAGAACCTCCTATCGAATAGCTCCCAAAGCTCATCAAACAGGAAGGGGGCGGTAATCACCGTGGGCCCGGCATCAAAGGTAAAACCATCCTGTCTGAAAACATAGGCGCGGCCGCCAGGCGCATCGAGCGCTTCGAGAACCGTCACACGGTAGCCTTTGGCAAGCAGCCGAAGCGCGCCGGAAAGGCCGCCGAACCCGCTGCCGATGACAACGGCATGGGGTTGCTGAGATTGCGGATCAGAGGATTTGAGCACGTGACTTCCTTTGGCGGCATTTGTCGAGCGATCCAGGGACAGGACCCACGAGCGCCCTATACGCAGATCCGCGTATGTAACAAAAGACTATCAAAGAAATGTGTAAAAAGAAACTGACAATTATGTCGTCAATGCGCTTTTAGCCCGGCAAATCGTTCCATGCTTCGAAGATCAGCTTGGTTGCGGCACTCGGATCACCCTCATGAAACAGGTGCCCCCCCGACGACAGCCTGACGACACGCGCGTTGGCGAGGTGCCGGGCAACGATATCAGCATCTCCGGCAGGGACGGCATTGTCGTCGTCGGTCACAACAAGGCGGACATGCGCCCCCACTTCGTGCCAGATTGTGTGGAGTGTCCGCAGGTCCCATCCCGCCATCATCGAAAGCGTCGCGCTTACGTGGCCAGACTGACTGAACAACCGGGTATACAGGCGAATGCCGTCCGCATCGATTGATGAGCCCGTTTTCTCGATCAATCGTCGGACACCACGTTCATCGCTCGCTCGCCAGGACGCAATCGCAGGGATGATAGGGTTGAGCGCGAGCAGTTTCGCAAGCGGCGAGAAAATGCTCTGTGTGACCCCCTTGAATGGCAAAAGCGCCCCATTGAAACTGATGATCAGCTTAGGGCTGGCGAAATGTTTCGCCGCGAGCATCAGCGCGATGGCAGCCCCCGCTGAATGCGCCACAATCAGGTCAGGCGCGTGGTCAAGCTCTTGAAGTAGCGTGGCAACTGCCTTTGCCATTGCCGGCAACGCCAAACCTGATGCGGCGGGCGATTCGGTAAAGCCGTGACCGGGAAGGTCGGTCGCCAGCACATCGAAGGTCTCCGCAAGGGGCTCGACCAGATCGCGCCAGCTATGCGTGGAGGCCCCCGTTCCATGAAGCATCAACGCTTTTGGTTTCGCCTCACCTTCTTCATCCTTTCCGAACTGTTGAACATGCCAGCGGAGCCCGCCCGCTTTCACGAATTGGCTGCGATCGGCGTGCGGCCAGCGTGCGCGTTCTTTCGACCAATCAGGTTTGGCAGACAGCATGATCATTCCGCACCTTGCATAGCGTCACTATAGCTTTGCACAGCGGAGCTTACGCCGCGGGCATCGGCGGCGGGAAGGCGGACATAGGTCGCACCGCCGTCTTCGGAAAGGGCCCGCATTTGCGCATTGCCCCGGGGCGATGTGTCGATCGCGAGCCAGGCAAGTCCATTTGCGCGGAAGGCCCGAGCCATATCGCGCGCGTCGTCTCCCGCCTGGGCGCGTCCGGGCGTGCCATCAAGCGCGATATTGGCTCCGCCATCACTCATCATCACCAGAAGCGCCCCCTGGCCCTCTCGCTCGACGTGGAGGGCAAGCCTCAAACCGGCCTCAAGCCCCATCGCAAGGGGGGTTCCCCCCCCGCCCGGAAGCGCGGTTAAGGCCCGTTTTGCCCGCGCGAGCGACCGGGTCGGGGCAAGCAGGATTTCCGCCCGTTCCCCGCGAAACGCAATCAGCGCGACCTCATCACGCCGTACATAACATTCAGCGAGGATGAGTTCGATGGCACCTTTCGCTTCGGCAAGCCGATTAAGTGCCGAAGAGCCTGAAGCATCGACCATAAAGATGACCGTTTGGCTTTGACGTTGTTTGAGCCGCCGCGTTCGGAAATCGTCTGCGCGCACGGCAACCGGCTGGTGCGCCTGCCGCCTACGTATTTTTTGGAAGGGGACAGCCGCGCGTAGTGTCTCGACGACATCAAGCCTGGTGGCATCTCCCGGGCGCATCCGGCGCACACCCGCGGGCCTTCCGCGTTGCTTGGCTTTCACCTTTGCCTTGGTACGCCCGCGACTGCGAGCAGCAGCGGCACCCCCGCGCGCCGCTTCTAGCTTGGCCAGCATATCGGGAGGCAGGTTCGCGGCGATTGCGTCGATCAGTTGGTCGAGGTTGGGTGTCAAATCGCTTGGCTCTGATTGATCATCCGGCGGCTCGGGCGGATCCTCCATGTCCTCTTGCGGCGGCGGGGGTGGCGGTTCGCTTTCTTCCTCGTTTTCCTGGTCTGGCGGGGCGGGCAATGCCCGTGCGCGTGGGCCCAGCACCAGCCGCGCCGCCAAGGCAATGTCCAGAGCAATTGGCTCTTCGCGATCCGCAAGTGCAGCGTGCGCCATGGCGGCGCGCCGGGCGAGCAGGTCGGCGCGCAGTGACCCCACATCAAGGGCGAGCGCGAGCGCCGAAAGCTCCTGTTGTGCCTCGTCACTCAGAGTCATGGTGAAAAACCGCGTTCGCGCCTTGGCGATATCTTCGGCAGACAGGCCAATCGATGGGGCTTCACCATAGCGCAAGGGCGGCAGTTCGACATGAAACGCAAGCCGCTGCGCGAGCGCCGGTGCCGTGGGTGCGGCATCAGGCTCGGCTTCGTCAAGCAGGATGAGGGCAAAGGGTGACGCCTCGCGTACCGCTTCATGCTCGCCATCAAGTGCGAGCCCCAAGAGCCCCAGACGGTCCTCATCCCAGGTGTCAGCCATCTGGATAACCGCGAAGCCACCTTCGGCTTGAGAAAGAGCACCGCGCCGCATGACCGGGCGGCCCGCTGCCAGCGTTTCCGCCAGATCAAGTCCACCGGCGAGACGCACGTGATCAATCGATGCGGGAACGGGGATAAACGGCGTCCCCGGCGGCAACAAGCGTTCAAGGGTTTCCAGCCAGAGCTTTCGTTCCGCCCCCGCTGGGCCGTTAAGGCGAACGCCGCCAAGCCCGGATGGATCAACCGCAAGCAAGGCTGCGACCGTCAAGGCGTCATCCCACCCCAGCGACAACGCCTGGGTCACGCCGCAAGAACCTTGTCAACCGCCCGTTCGACACGCGCGCCTGACCCGGTATCATCAAGCGGATCACGCCTTAGCCGGTGGCCAAGCGCCGATGGCGCAATCGCTTTCAAATGCATGATTGTGATTTCATCAGCCCCTTCAAGCGCTGCGTAGGCGCGGGCTGCTTTCATCAGCGTGAGCTCTCCGCGCAACCCATCGGTGCCAAGTTCGATGCAAAGCGCTGCCGCAGCACCCAGCATTTCATCGCTTGGCTCAAGCCTTTCCAATCGGTCGCGCGCTTTCGTAATCTTCGTGCGCAGCGCACTGTCTTTCCGCGCCCAACTTTTGATGAAGCCCGCCGGGTCGCGTTCAAAGGCGTCGCGTCGGCGCACCACTTCAACGCGGCTTGCCACGTCTTTCGGGGTTGAAACATCGACCGCAAGGCCGAACCGGTCGAGCATTTGTGGGCGCAACTCGCCCTCTTCGGGGTTACCGCTGCCGATGAGTACGAACCGCGATGGATGCCGAACACTCAGTCCTTCGCGCTCCACAATTGTTTCGCCGGAGGCAGCGGCATCCAGCAGAAGATCAACGATATGATCTTCGAGAAGATTGACCTCGTCGATATAAAGAAAACCACGGTGCGCCCGCGCAAGAAGCCCAGGTTCAAACCGTTTTTTTCCCGATGTGAGCGCGGCCTCCAGATCGAGCGCACCCACAACCCGATCCTCGCTCACCCCCAGCGGAAGGTCTACAACGGGGACGGGCATCATCTTGCCATTGGCTTGTTTTCCGGACTTTCCCAGACAGTCGGCGGCACAGAGGCCGAGCGGTGCGTCAGGGGGACAATTGTACGGGCAACCCTCGATCACTTTCATTTTCGGAAGGAGACCGGCAAGCGCCCGCACCGCGGTTGATTTTCCCGTGCCGCGATCTCCCAGAATCAAAACGCCGCCAATGCGCGGGTCAACAGCCGCCATCATAATGGCGCGCACCATATCATCCTGTCCGACGAGTGCCGAAAACGGAAAAACCTGTGCCATAGCGCCCCCTCAGGCCGATAGCCCCTCACCAAGACAGGACCAGAGTGTCACAAACAGTTTACAGTTGTAGCTTTGCTTTCCGCCCGGGGCAATCGTCTTTAGAGGGAAACGCTTCGAAAACTAGCGGCTCGCAATCGCATCTGCGAGCGTGCGCACAAGAGCATCGGCATCAAGGTCGTACGCACGGTAGAGGTCTTCGAGGTTACCGACCTGTCCGAAGCGCGTCAGCCCGAGCGGACGAAGCCGATGTCCGCGCACGCTACCAAGCCACGAGAGTGTGCCCGGTGCGCCATCAACAAGGCTGACCAGTGCCGCGTGCGGCGCGAGTTGGCTCAACAAACGGTTGGCATGGCTATGCATGTTGACTTGCCAATCACGATGCAGCCTGTCGGGCGAGGTGACCATCAACACCCCAATGTCGTTGCAATCATCCTGGAGTGCGTCAACGGCTGCCAAGGCTTCGGGTGCCATCGCCCCAGTCACGATAATCGCTGTATCAGCATGTTGCCCGGGCTCAACCAGCCAATAGGCACCAGCGATAACATCGTCGGCATTCAAGGGCTTATGGCGTTCGATTTGCTGAATAGGGCGCGTGCTCAATCGCAAATAGATTGATCCGCCATCATCGTCGGCCTGCATATGATCAAACCCCCACGCCATGATCGCCGCAAGCTCATCAACATAAGCAGGTTCAAAATAGCTGAGATCGGGCTGTGCCATACCGATCACCGGGGGGTGGATCGATTGATGGGCACCGCCCTCGGGCCCCAGTGTTATGCCTGAAGGTGTCGCGACAAGCATAAAGCGTGCGCCCTGATAACAGGCGTAATTCAACGCATCGAGACCACGATTGATGAAGGGGTCATAAACCGTTCCAATGGGCAATAGTCGCGCACCGAACAGATCGTCAGATAGCCCGAGCTGGCCGAGCAGCAGAAAAAGATTGTGTTCAGCGATGCCTAATTCGAGATGCTGACCGTCGCGGTGGCGTCGCCAGATTTGTGTTGAGGGGATGCGCTCATCTTTGAATGTGTCTTCAACGGGCTTGCGGGCAAAAAGCGACCGACGATTGACCCAGGGACCCAGATTTGTGGAGACCGTGACATCGGGCGATGTCGTTACGATACGCTCGGCAAGCGCACTATCGCCTTTAGCAAGTTCGAACAGGATTTTGCCAAAAGCCTCCTGCGTTGATTGTTTCGCGCCGGTTGGGGTGGTAATCGCAGGAATCGGCACGGCACCCGCCAGATCGCCACGCGGGTGCGGCTTGGCCTGCGGAATTCGGGAGAGGAAATGACGCGCAGCCGTCTCGTCCTTTTTGGAAAACAGGCTGAAAGGGTCCCATTCGGCACCGGATCGAATGCCGAGGTCAGCCTGAAATGCCTCGAGCTGGTTTGGCGTTAACAGCCCCGCATGATTGTCCTTATGACCGGCGAGCGGAAGGCCATAGCCTTTCACCGTATAGGCAAACAGGCAGTGGGGGCGTTCATCCCCTTCGGTGGCTTCAATCGTTTCGATAATCGCACCCTGGTCATGGCCGCCCAGATTGGTCATCAGGCCAGCAAGCGTCTCGTCGTCGTGGGTATCGAGCAGTGTTTTCAGACCGCGCGTGCCTTTCAGGTCGGTTTTTAATCGGTCGCGCCAGGCGGAGCCCCCTTTGAAGGTGAGCGCGGAATAAAGTTGGTTTGGACAGTTGTCGATCCAGTCGATCAAGGCCTCGCCTGCCGGGCCGTGGCGCGCGGCTTCCAGCCGTTTGCCATATTTCAATGGGATGACATTCCAACCGACGGCATCGAACAGCCCGCTCACCTTGTTGATCAGATCGTCGGAAACGACGCCGTCCAGGCTTTGGCGGTTGAAGTCGATAATCCACATCAGATTGCGGACATCATGCTTCCACCCCTCCAACAGCGCCTCGTAGATATTACCCTCATCGAGCTCAGCATCGCCGATCAACGCAATCATCCGACGGGCGGCGGTTTCATCGGGGATCATGCCGTGCGCGTGGGCATAATCGCGCACGATTGCCGCAAATAGCGTTGCAGCGACACCCAGGCCCACCGAGCCGGTCGAAAAATCAACTTCGGGAAGATCTTTCGTGCGCGAAGGGTAGCTTTGGGCGCCGCCGAACGCGCGGAAGTTTTCGATATTCTCGCGGGTTTGGTTGCCCAGCAAATACTGGATTGCATGGAAAACCGGCGATGCGTGGGGTTTGACAGCCACCCGGTCGCCGGGTTTCAGCAAGTGGAAATAGAGTGCCGTCATCACACTGGTCAGCGATGCCGATGAAGCCTGATGGCCGCCAATTTTCACGCCATCCCGATTGGGGCGCACATGGTTCGCATTGTGAATCATATAGGTCGCGAGCCAAAGCACCTGTTTTTCCAGGCGCGTGAGCATAGCGAGATCAGCCGCGGAAGACGCCGAGTTATCATGGGATATCGGGGTGACGGGGTTTGTGGCCATGCGGCGTCTCATTTCAGTTAACAATACCCGAGCAATTTAGCCTGCCCGCAATAGGTTGGGAAGGGCGGTCGCGAGTGCCGGCACCGCAGCAATCAGCGCCAGTGTCGCCAATTGTATGATCACAAACGGGATCGCCCCGCGATAGATGGCGCCTGTTGTCACCTCGGGCGGTGCGACGCCGCGCAGGTAAAAGAGCGCGAAACCAAATGGCGGTGTCAAAAAGCTTGTCTGCAAGTTGATGGCGATCAATACGCCGAGCCATATCGGGTCGACGCCCAACCCAAGAAGGACCGGGCCAACGATTGGCACGACGACGAAGGTGATCTCAATGAAGTCGAGAAAAAAGCCGAGCACAAAGATGATCAGCATGGTGACCAAAAGCGCGGTCGCTTGCCCCCCCGGCAAATTGCCAAGCCAGTCTTCAATCGCGCGGTCGCCGCCAAGCCCCCGAAACACCAGCGAGAATAGAGCCGCACCGATCAGGATGGTATAGACCATCGTGGTGATGGTGACAGTGGCGGTGAGAGCGGGCCGCAAACTCTTTGAGCGGTCAAGTCGCCAGGCGGCGAAGCCGATCGTTGTCCCGCCGATAACGGCTAACAAAAATCCGATGCTCCGCAAGACCATAGAACCATTTGCCGAAAGGTCGGTCAGCTTGCCGAGCACGATCAGGCTCATCAGCGCGATTGCGCCTACCGCGAGAATGAGCGCACCCTTCGAATAAGCCTGGTGATCGCTAGGGGGGCAGGCCCGCCAGGCTCCGAGCATGATCGCGCCAATGGCGCCAACCGACGCCGCCTGGGTGGGGGAGGCGAGCCCCGTCATGATCGAACCAAGAACGGCTACGACCAACAAAATCGGAGCAACCAGCGCCCGCACAAGCCGCGCAATCAACGCGCCGCGTTCTTCCGCCCGGTCGGTCATTGGGGGAAACGGCGGTGCGGCCTCTGGCTTCAGCGCGGCATAAATGATCTGATAAAGAATATAGAGGAACACCAGCAAAAGCCCCGGCACCAATGCCCCCATGAACAGATCGCCGACGGCTACCGGCTCCGGCGCGAAATTTCCCTTTGCCTGTTGCGCTTTTTGATAGGCGGTGGAAATCACGTCACCGAGCAACACGAGGACTATCGATGGCGGGATGATCTGGCCAAGTGTTCCCGCGGCGGCAATCGCGCCCGTTGCTAGTTTCGGATCATATTTGTGACGCATCATGGTCGGCAGCGACAAAAGCCCCATGGTGACAACGGTGGCCCCGACAATCCCGGTTGATGCCGCCAGCAACGCCCCGACGAGTGTCACCGATATCCCGAGCCCGCCGCGCACGCGCCCAAACAACTGACCCATTGTTTCGAGCAGCTCTTCAGCAACTTTCGAACGCTCAAGGACGACGCCCATAAGAACAAACATCGGGACGGCCAGGAGAACCTCGTTCTGGATGATCGCATAGATCCGCTCGGGCATGAGCGTCAGCACGCGTTCGTCCATCGCCAGATCACCGACACCGGCATTCGTTGCGATGATGCCGATGCCACCGAACAAAAGCGCCACCCCCGCCAGCGTAAAGGCAACGGGAAACCCGGCCATTAAACAGAGGAAAGCCGTCGCGAACATCAAAATGGCAAAAAACGCACCGGTATCCATCAGGGCTTCATTTCGTTCGGTTCGCTGGCGTCTTGGCCGGGCTTTGCTGCGGATAGGGTCATCAAGCTTCGGATGGCAAGAACAAGCGCCTGAAGCGTCAGCCCGAATGTAAAGACGAGGACCATCGACTTCAGCAGGAACACAGCCGGGATACCCCCTGTCTCGCGTGAGCCTTCCAGATTTTGCCAGGCCGCGACGACGTAGGGAATGCCGAACCACCAAAGCAGTATGCAAAACGGAATGAGCGCGAGGCCAACGCCAACAAGATTGACGATCGCACGGGCCCGTTCACCCATTTGCGAATAAAACAGGTCAACACGCACGTGAGCCTCTTTCAAAAGCGTATAGCCACCCGCGCCCAGGAAAATCAGCGCATTGATGTAAACAAGCGATTCCTGTCCCCAGATTGAGGGAATGCGAAATACGTTAAGCGCAATGATCAGCGCAAACTGCATGAGGACGAGCGCCAGCGCGGCGAATGCTGCGACGCGTCCAAAGGCCAGATTGATGGCCTCAAGCCAACGCAATAGACGAACGGCCATGAAATGAACCCGTCCTGTGGCTAAAGCTGTTCGACCATCCGACGGCGCGCCCGCGCATAGGGCTCTGACGAGACCTTACTCCAATTGACGGTAGCCTCGAACGCCGCCTGATAACTTTCATAAACCCGCTTGCTTAGATCATCGCGCTCCGCCACCGCGCGCACAGCCTTTGCGGATTCAGCTGCTGCCTGATTGAGAATATCATCCGAGAATGGCCGAATATCGACCTTATACTTCGATCGCATTTCCCTCAAGGCGATGGCGTTGCGGGCATTGAATTCGGCAAACATGGTCATGGTTTCCGCTTAGGCCGCGGCCTTCATGATCGCCTTTTGCGCTTTGGTGAGCCCTTCCCACACATCTTTATTGAAACCGACGCTGAGCGCCGTTCCGGGTTCATGAAAGCCTGGATAATAATAGTATTTGGCAATGCGGTGAAAGCCGAACGCCAGATCGTTCCAGGGCCCCACCCACTCCGAGGCATCGATATTGCCCTGCTCCATCGAGACGTAAATTTCTGACCCCGCTTTGGTAACCGGGGTTGCGCCAAGCTTGCTCATCACCTCGCCGCCGAGGCCCGGCATACGGATGCGCAGCCCAGCGAAATCGGCGACCTGGTTGATCTCTTTATTGTACCAGCCGCCCATCTGCGTACCGGTGTTTCCCGCCATCAGCGGCTTGATATTAAATTTGGCGGATAATTCGTCCCAAAGCGCCTGACCACCACCATAATAGACCCAGCCAGCGATTTCTTCCGCCGTCATGCCGAAGGGGAGCGCCGCGAAGAAATTGAATGCGCGTGATTTCCCCTGCCAATAATATTCGCCGCCATGATAGAGATCGGCCTTGCCTTGCGATACCGCATCAAAGGCACCAAGCGCATCGACAAGCTCGCCCGCGGCATAAACATCGATGTCAATCGACCCGTCACTCGTCTCGTTGACGCGCCGGGCAAAGCGTTCGGCACCGGTTCCAAGGCCGGGAAATCCAGGCAACCATGTGGTCACCATTTTCAGTTTCACCTGCCGCCTTGCGGGTGCGGGACTTCGTCCTGGGCCTTGATCATCGGCGCTTCCACACGCAGAGACGAGCCCGGCGGTACCAATTGCTGCACCAACGCCAGCGGCATGCTTGAGCAACGCCCGTCGCGTTGATGGCGGTTGATGAGACGGAAGAGGCGCGCTGGCAGATTGCTTTGGCTCAGCCTGAGATGGGGCAGATTGAACGGGCTTTGTCGTCTCGTCGGTCATTTTTATATACTTCTTTTATTGAAAGCAGCCGCCCGTCCTCGGCAGCTTATGATCGTCTGCATCAACGACAGTTTATTTCCGACCACCCCGGGGTACGGGTGGAATGCTCTCTGACGGCAACGTCGAAAACTGTTTGTTTGAAACCGCCAGGCGGCGCATCCCATTCGCGTTCGTTGATCGACCGGTCTTTTTGGCACCGGTCGGCTGAGCGACGGTACCAGATTGCATACGCACCCATCCGCCCGGGCCAAGCCTTTCCATCGGTTGGAACCGGGTTTTGTACCGCATTTTTTCGGATTGCTCGATCCAATAGCCGAGATAGACGTAGCGCATCTCGCGTTGCTGCGCCAACTCGGTATGGTTCAGGATCACATAGTTGCCAAGCCCGCGTTCGGGTAAGGCGATGTCATAAAAGCTATAGACCATCGATAGCCCATCGCTCAAAATATCGGTCAGACAGGTTGCGATCAGTTCACCCTTGGGGGCGTCTCCATCCGCTGTTTTAAGGCGATACTCGAACAACCGCGTGGTCACGGGTGAATGTTCCACCATTTCGGCGTATTCGTCAAAATCCATATCGGCCATGCCGCCATCGGCGTGACGGGTGCCAAGGTACCGCTTCAGAAGATGATATTGTTCCATTGTGGCGATCGATTCGACCTCGGACACAATGACGTCGGCATTCCGTTTCAACACGCGCCGCATTGAACTGGAGGGAACATATTCGGACGCAATGACGCGTACCGAGACGCAGGCATTACAATTTTCGCAGGCCGGGCGGTAGGCAACGGTTTGCGACCGGCGAAAGCCAACGCGGCCCAGCGCTTCCGACAAATCGTCGGCATCAGCGCCAACAAGCTCGGTGAAAACCTTGCGTTCTTCACGGCCAGGTAAATAGGGGCAGGGCGCGGGAGCGGTCACGAAAAACCGGGGAAACTGCAAAGACTGATCGGTCATCTGCCTGCTCCCGACATGCTTTTCACCTCACAAATCCTCAAACACATACGCACCCCCCTCCCTCGAGCCGGGACGATAGCGCGAGGGAGACCTTAAAGTCCATAATATCCGGGAACGAATAATGTGAAGGTTACCCATAAAAGGAAAATCATTGGTAAGCCGACGCGCAAAAAATCCTGAAATCGATAGCGACCAGGTCCCATCACCAAAAGATTCGTTTGATAACTGATCGGCGTGGCGAATGAACAATTCGCTGCGAAGATAACGGTGACAATAAAGGGGAGTGCATCAAGCGACAGTTCGTGCGCGAGCGAAATCGCAATGGGTGTGAAAAGGGCTGCGGTCGCATTATTCGACAGGATATTGGTCAGCGCCGCTACCAAAAGGAACAGAAGCGATAAAATGAGTTGGGGTGGCTGATCCATGACCAGGCTGGTAAGCCCGTGCGCCAGATAAGCGGCCCCTCCAGTTACCTCGAGGCTTGCCCCCATCGCGAGCGCCGCACCGATCAACAATAATATCCGGCGATCGACGGCACGCGCGGCCTGGCGAACATTCAGGCATCCAAGGGTGACCATCGCCCCGGCTCCCGCCATGGCAGCGATTGATATCGGCAAGATGTCAAAAGCCGATGCGCCCACCACCGCGAAAAAGATGGCGAGTGCGATCCCGGGCCGGGTCGATAAGGTAAATTCTTTTGCCGACCATTCGAGGAGTAGCACATCGGCATTTTCCCGCAGTGCCAGCACATTACGCCGCCGCCCAAGGACGAGCAGGACGTCACCAGCCTCAAGGCGGATTTCCATCATCTTGCCGCGGATCATCCGTGCGCGGCGTTGGATCCCGATGATCGTGCAGTTTGTTTGATCGCGGAAACCTGTTTGCGCAATCGTGCGCCCATCCATGCGGGAGGCGGGCGCAACAACGATCTCGGCGATCATGGTTTGATCGGCTTCGCTTTCCGCAGAATTCGAAATATCAGTGCCCGATGGCAAAAGCTGCGGCGATTCTGTCAGCAGATCAATCAGTACCCGGCGCGTCGTCGCAAGGACGACCTTATCGCCCACTTTCATTTCGATATCGTCATAAGGCGGCAAGAAGCGCGATCCATCGCGTTCGATCATCCTAACGGTGATCCGACCAAGGTTCGGGAACATGCCAGCGATTGCCCGCTGCCCGACGAGGGTACTGCCGTCACGAACCCGCAGTTGAACAATGAACTGGTGGCCCTTTTCCTGCGTGTCGTCGGCCTGTTCACCCTGACCAAGCCGCAGGAGCCGCGGCATGACAAACAGGACATACACCATGCCAACGCACGCTAAGAGCAAGCCGGGAACGGTGAAGTCGAAAAATGAAAGACCGTCCATACCATTCTGCTGCATTGAACCCGAAACGAGCAGGTTCGTGCTCGAACCGATCAGGGTAATATTCCCGCCCAGGATCGCGGCGAAGGATAGCGGCATCAGACTGTCGCGCGCCGACCGCTCCATACGTTCGGCAAGCGCTGTCATTATCGGAATGAAAATCACCACGACTGGCGTATTGTTCATGAAAGCGCTCATCAAGGTCACAAAGATCAGCGCGCATGCAACCGCGAGAGCAGGCGCTTTGCCGCCGAACTTGAGCGCGCCCTGGGCGGCTTGGTCAATCGCGTTGGTTTGAACAAGTCCCTGCCCGATCACAAGAAGCGACAGGATCGCAATCAATGCGGGATTTGCAAACCCGGCAAAGATTTCGGTAGGGCCGAATTCGGGAACCAATCCAGTCGCCGGATCGGGCGCAAGCGGCAACCAATGGAACAGCATCGCCAAGGCTGAAACGACAGCGATCGAGGTGAGCTCTAACGACCATTTTTCCCAGCAATAGCTAACGACCGCAGCTGCGATAACTGCATAGGTGAGCCATAACTGCAAAGAAGCGTCGACCAAGAAATGCTTTCCCTGGGTTGGGGTGGCGTATGCTGGGACATTTCAGGCGCGCAATCAATATGGAGGCGGCGCCTGAAATCGAACGATTTGAAAGGGAAGTATGCGCGGCTCATCTTGTGAGTCAACGCCCGTTGGCCACAGCGTTGCGGCGCTTTGCGCGGTCTTGATCGGTTCGTCAGGGTCGTATCGTGTTTCAGCGTTTGCCGAAATTGGGGTCAAATGCCGGGGCTTCGCGCAAAACCAGAATAGAAACCCGTTTGTTTTCAGCGCGAAACGGATTGTCGGGAAAAAGCGGTTCGGTGGCCGCTTTGCCGACCACTTGGCTGAACCGGTCGCGGCTCACGCGCGCCTTGGCGAGCACACGGCGCACGGCATTGGCTCGGTCGGCGGAAAGCTCCCAGTTGCCATAGTCACGACCAGCACTTGGGCTTGCATCGGTGTGGCCGGTAATCACCATTCGATTGGGTAGTCTGTCGAGAACGTCGGCAACGGCGGTGAACATGTCGCGGGCAAAGCCGTAAAGCTCGGCGGTTCCGTTCTTGAACATCGGCCTGCGATCATGGTCCATAATCTGAATACGCATCCCATCGGGGGTTTGTTCAACCACGAGATGATCCTGGAAGCGACGCAGGTCCGGATTTTGTTGGATGGCGATTTTGAGGTCGGCTTCAGCGGCCTTGAGCGCATTGTCTTCACGCTCAACCACCTTGGCCTGCCATTTTGAGCTGTCATTGTCTTCGTCGGGTTGCTCTTCAACTTTGGCGGCGGCATCAGGCGGGACGGTTACGGAAACCGCCCCTGAGGCGTTTGCCCCCTCGTCTGCCAGCGATGTTCCAGCCAGGATATCGCCTGAACCCGATGAGTTACTCATCGACGCGTTGGAGGGGGTGAAATAGTCGGCAAGTCCCTGCAGCGTGACTTTTTCAGACACATTCAACAACCAGAGCAGCATGAAAAACGCCATCATCGCTGTCGTGAAATCGGCATAAGCCACTTTCCAGGCGCCGCCATGATGGCCGCCCGCAACCTTTTTCACCTTTTTAATGATGATCGGTCGCTTATCATTTTTCCCTGCCATAGCTGCAAAGGCCCTTTCCTCGACCGCGACCCGGCCCCGCTGGTAAGCACGAGGCCGGCGCATGTTCTTTGAAAAGGAGTATGCCGTGGCCGGGTTAATACCGCGTCAAAATCGCGCGTGACGCCTATTTGGGGGGAAGCGTCTGGTCTGCGGCGTGAAGGATCTGCACGCGAAATCCGGCAGCGGCGACCTCGGCCGTCAAGGCGTTCAAATGGTCGCGATCGCGGGTCTCCACCTCAATATCAACATACGTCCCCTTGGCGGGCAGGTCGGTGAAGATCCGATGATGTTCAATATCCATGATATTTCCACCGGCATTCGCAATGGTTTGCGCCACTTTCACAAGCTGGCCGGGCAGGTCTCTGATCCGAATGCGCAGGCGCACCAATCGGCCTTCGCGCATCAAATCGCGCAGCAGGATCGCCGCAAGCAGACGTGGATCAATATTACCGCCGCACACGACAAGCCCGATGTGGCGGCCATGAAATTTTTCCGGATGGCTTAAAACTGCCGCCAGCCCGGCAGCGCCAGCCCCTTCAGCGACCGTTTTTTCAACATTCACAAGCATGCTCACGGCATGTTCAAGCGCCACCTCATCGACGAGAATAATGTCATCGACAACCGCGCCGACGATCTCTTGGGTGAGCTTACCGGGGTATTTTACGGCAATGCCCTCGGCCAGACTGTCGATGCCGAACTCGGGTTCATATCCCTCAACGGCAGCATGCATCGACGGAAAGAGCGCGCTTTGAACGCCCACAATCCGGATATCGGGGTTAATTGCCTTGGCGGCGATCGCCATTCCACTGATCAGGCCGCCGCCACCGATTGGAATAACCAGCGTATCGATCTCGGGTTGGTCAGCCAGCATTTCGATGGCGATCGTGCCCTGACCCGCAATGACGACGGGATCGTCAAACGGATGCAGGAAATAAAGCGCTTCTTCGGCGGCGATTTCGTGCGCGCGTTTGGCCGCATCCTCAAGCTTTTCGCCATGCACAATCACCCGGGCGCCATGCGCGGCTGTGTGTTCAACCTTCACCATCGGCGTTCCCTCGGGCATGACGATGGTGGCGGGAATGCCGAGCCGCGCCGCGTGATAGGCTACGCCCTGGGCATGGTTACCCGCCGACATGGCGATGACGCCGTTTTTTCGCTCCTCTTCGGTGAGTGCGAGCAGTTTGTTCAGCGCGCCTCGCTCCTTGAAGGCGGCGGTGAATTGCAGATTCTCAAACTTGAGTGCGAGCGTGGCACCGGCAATTTTCGATAGTGTTTTGCTTACCGTTGTCGGCGTGTGCTTGATCTGACCCGAGATTGCGCGCGCCGCGGCCTCAATGTCTTCCATCAGAACCGGCAGCCGTTCGGTCCGGGCGACGGTTGCCTGATGCGTCAGCTCCGCACTGCTCATCTTTTGGTCCTCGCCGGGGTGATGGTCAGTTTTTTCAACTTCATTTGCGCGAGCGCCTGATCTTTCGTGGGAATCGTCACATAGCTTCCTGCCACATAAGGCGTGACGAGATCATCATAATGGCGTGAAAACAGGTTTCCTGATTGCCCTGTTGTGATCATAAATTGCGACGCATCGAGGTCGGCAAGGTCATAGATCGCCCGCAACCCCGCTGCGTGAACGGCGTTGTAGGGCTCGCGAGAGGAAATGCGGTGGGTCTGCACATTTACGGTCATGGCGCCGCCGTTTATCGGCGCCTCTCGCGAGAAAAACCGGCGGAGTTGAGGAACCTCGTGGAAGGGCCTGTGAGGGTGCGAGACGAGGTGAAGTTGCCCCCAACTCCAGCTTTTCCAACCTCCCCCCAGGCGTATTTCAAGATCCTCGATTGCCGCCAGAAGCGACTGGGTGGCGATATCGTGGCAACTTTCGGCTACGTCTTGGTTTTCCTGATCGTCGCACCAGTCGCGGGCGCGGGTGCTGCCGCTTAGAACGTCGAGGATAAATTGCGGGCGATAGCGATAGAATTGCGGAAAAAGCTGCCCGAGATCGTCCTTGTAAAGTCGCTCTTCAAAGGCCCGGTGCCAGGCGCTGACCAGCAAGGGGGCAACCTCATCAGCCGCCATATTCCCTTGCCACCTGGCAATCACTTTGATCATTTCGGCGGGAACATCCGGATAATCACCGAGTGCTAGAAACGCATCGCGAACGTCGAGCGCCATTTGTGATACGGTATCGGTTTGGATCGCCCGAAAGCTCGTAACGTCGTGCCGCTTGGTGGCGTTCAAGAGTTTTTCAATCCGGTTCGCCCGATAGGGGCTCGACCAGTCACGGCTGAGAAAAAACCCGTAATCGTCATCAACGATTTTATGGTTCGCCGTAACGATTTTTCCGGTTGCCGGATTGTAGGACTGGGGTAGCGCTTCAAAAGGGATCAATCCCTGCCAGCGATCGGTCGCTTCCCACCCGCGGGCGGGCAGCGAACCTGATGTCGCCGAGGCGCCATCGCGCAAGGGGACATGCGCCGGGGCGAGATAGGCAATATTCCCGTCAACATCGGCATAGACAATGTTCTGTTGCGGACCGACATACTTGCGCCCTGCCTCACGAAACGTGTCCCAATCCTCAGCCATCATCACGAGCCGACCGCTGGCGACCGTTGTGTCGGTGTCTCCCAGCGCTGTCCAGCGCAGGGCGGCGGCATATCCCTCGTTCAATTGGTCGCCAATCTGTGGAAAGACATCTGAAATGATGGGGCCGTTTCCGGTTTCCCTTACCGTAAGTTCGACAGGGTCTTTGCCGCGCACTTTTATGATCTCAGTGCGCGTCGTGACCGGTCTGATTCCATCAGGCGTGACATGGCCATCGCCATCAGGTGTCATTCGTTCAAGCACGATATCCTGCGTATCCGGGCCGGTATTGGTGAAGCCCCAGGCCAGTCGATCATTCCGACCCAGAACAATAAATGGCACGCCGGGGAAGGTTGCGCCGACAAAATTGCGTTCGCCGATACGGATATGCGCGAGATACCAGATGGAGGGAATGGAAAGCCCGAGATGCGGATCGTTGGCAAGAAGTGGTTTACCCGACCGCGTATGGTCCCCGCTGACCACCCAGTTGTTTGAGCCAAGCCCCGGAAGGGGTGTTTCCACAGCGCCAAGCTGGATGGGCTTCAACGCATCGCCATAAAGCGTGGCAAGCTCCGGATGAGTGAAGGGCGCATCGCCTGGATAAGGCGGGATGAACTCATTTGCGGCTTCGATGCCGAGCTGGCTCACCAAAGCAACGCGCGCGAGCTCCTGGCTCCAGTTCTCACTGAGGCTCAGCGCCATCAGTTTCAGAAAACACAGGCTGTCTACGGGTCGCCACGGCGCGAATTTTGCGCGCACCATAACAAACTCAACCGGCAACGCGCCGCTGCGTTTTTCCATATAAGCGTTGACACCCTCGGCGTAGGCATCAAGCATGCCAAGGGTTTGGTCATCAAGCGAGGCGAGCGCCTTTTCGGCACGGTTGCAGAGCCCCATCGTCCGCATAAATTTATCAGTCGAGACCGTTGCCGCGCCGAGAAGTTCAGACAGCTGGCCCCCCGGAATGCGCCGATTGGTTTCCATCTGCCACAAGCGATCTTGCGCATGAACAACGCCGAGTGCGAAATACGCGTCATGCTCGCTTTGGGCGAGGATATGGGGGATACCGTTTTTATCGCGCAGAACCTCGATTTCCGCGTCGAGCCCCACTAATTTCATCGATCCATCTGTTTGGGGCAGCGAAGAGCGCAACCAAAAGACGGCACCAATGGCGCCTATCAGCACCAAGCCAAAAAGGGCACCAAGCCCAATGAGAATTTTACGAACCACGTATTAGCCTACTCTTTTGACCTGTCATGAGCGGGAGAAAGATGGGAATCCCAAACCATGTCACGCGCCGCCTATCCCGCAGCGCAACATCTTCTAACCGGTCGTTCTGCGGCTGTCGATCATTGATCCCGACGTTGGCGCGCAATCATGCTTGCCAGGTTCAGGCCGTCTCCCGTAAAAGCGATGCGAGCGCGGCCAATTCACCCTTCGCGAAAGCTTTCCTGTATGACGTCAACTGAACCACCTGCACGGATTTCAAAAGTTGCATTCCTAGGGTTAGGGGTGATGGGTTTTCCCATGGCGGGTCACCTGGCACGTGCCGGAATGGAAGTCACGGTTTTCAATCGCTCACCAGACAAGGCGGGGCGCTGGCTGCGTGAATTTGGTGCGCCGCATGCGCTCGCCTACACGCCGGCAGACGCGGCAGCGGGGGCCGACATTATATTCTGTTGTGTCGGCGACGACCCTGATGTTCGCTCGGTCACGCTCGGGGATGATGGCGCCTTCCAGTCGATGCATGCGGGCGCGCTTTTCGTTGATCACACAACGACTTCGGCTGCGCTCGCCAAGGCCTTGGCAGAAGAGGCGCCCGATGGCGTTGGGTTTGTCGATGCGCCGGTATCGGGTGGGCAAGCGGGTGCGGAAAATGCGAAACTCACCATCATGGCCGGAGGTGCCGCCGACGACGTTGAGCGCGCTCGGCCGGTCATGTCGCACTATGCAGCGCGGATTGGGCATATGGGGCCTGTGGGCAGCGGTCAGATCACGAAAATGGCCAACCAGATATGTATCGCCGGGATCCTGCAAGGCCTTTCGGAAGCCATGCATTTTACCCTCGATAACGGTCTCGATCCCGATAAGGTGGTTGATGTTATCAAAGGTGGAGCGGCGCAATCCTGGCAGATGGAAAATCGCGCCGAGACGATGGTGCGCGGCAACTTTGATTTTGGCTTCGCCGTCGAATGGATGCAAAAAGACCTGCGTATTGTCCTTGAAACGGCGCGCGAAGCAGGGATTAGTTTGCCGCTGACAGCGTTGGTTGATCAGTTTTATGCCGACGTCGTGGCAAATGGTGGCAAACGCTATGATACCTCCAGCCTCATCACCCGCCTGCGGTCGCAATGGATTGATGAGTGAGAGCAGTCATTTTAGCCTGAACCGTAAGTCAACAAGCAGTGTATCAACAAAGCCTGGGGGAGCGAGAATGAGGAATTTGCGGGTATTCGCCTGTTTTGTTGTCCTGACCTGCTTCTTGGCCAGTCCATCGATTTCCGAGGCGTCAAAAATCATTCACAACGTGAAGGGCTATACACCCACGCAACAGGGGGGCCAAACCTTTGACGCTCTGCTGATTGGTGATGATGGGCGTGTATTGAGTATTGGGACGGCGACTTCGCTCTTTTCGCAATCGCCCGGCGCGAAGCGCGTTGATGGCGCGGGTGCCACACTTATCCCGGGTCTGATTGATTCCCATGCCCATGTCATGGGACTGGGCGAAGCGTCGCTTCAGATTGATTTGAGAGGCACCAAATCACTCGACGAGGCGCTGGAGAGGGTGAAGGCCTTCGCCGCAGAAAACCCCGATCTCGCCTGGATACGCGGGCGCGGGTGGAACCAGGAAGTCTGGCAGCTTGGCCGCTTCCCCACCGCTGCTGAACTTGATAAGGCCGTTGCCGATCGGCCCGTTTGGCTGAGCCGCGTCGATGGCCACGCCGCATGGGCCAACACCCGGGCGCTCACGATTGCCAGTGTATCCGCCGAAACGGCTGACCCTTCGGGTGGTGAGATTATTCGCGCCGATGATGGCGCTCCAGCCGGGGTCTTTATCGATGCAGCCGAAGCGCTCGTCGCCCGGCATATCCCGCCACTCTCCTCGCGCGAACGCCGCCAGGCCTTTACCAATGCGCTCGAGATCATGACTTCGGTGGGGATTACCACGGTGCATGATGCGGGAACGAGCCCGCAAGACTGGGCGCTTTTCAATAAGTTTGCCTATTCGGGCAAGCTCACGACGCGCATTTACGCGATGATCGCGGGCACCGACGACACATTCGATCGCCTGGCGCGAGGGGGGCCGATTGAGGGCCTCAAAGATGACCTTTTGGCGATGCGCAGTGTGAAACTCTATGCCGATGGGGCGCTTGGCAGCCGGGGGGCCGCTCTCAATGCGGCCTATTCTGATAAGCCTGAGTCAAAAGGGCTTTTATTCAATACCGACGAGGAGCTGGCGGCAAAGGTACAGAAGGCGGCCTCGCGGGGCTTTCAGGTCAACATCCACGCGATCGGTGATCGAGCAAATCGCCAGGCACTCGATATTTTTGCGGGGCTCCCCGATCGCCAGAGCGCTTCGGTACTTCGCCATCGGGTGGAACATGCGCAGATCGTCGATCCGGCGGACTTTGAGCGTTTCGCATCGCTTGGGGTGATCGCGTCAGTGCAGCCCACCCATGCGACGTCTGACAAGAATATGGCGGAAACCCGGCTCGGGCCTGAGCGGATCAAGGGGGCCTATGCGTGGCGTCGTTTTCTTGATGCCGGAGTTCGGATCGCGGCGGGGTCTGATTTTCCCGTTGAATTACCAGATCCATTGCATGGGATCCAGGCAGCTGTTGCGCGCACAGACCTTGCGGGGGAACCCGTCGGAGGCTGGTATGTAGGCGAGGCGTTAACGCTGGAAGAAGCCATCCGTGCCTTCACATTGGGCGGGGCCTATGCGGCTTTCTGGGAGGATCGTGTTGGCAGTCTGGAGCCCGGATATTGGGCCGATTTCATTCTGCTCGACCAGGATATTTTCGCCATTCCGGCAACCGAAATCGGCAAGATAAAGGTCCTTGAAACATGGCTCGCGGGGGAACAGGTCTACGACCGCGATAAGGGCGCCGAATGATGCGCGCTGACTAATAAGACACCCTTATGGTTGACGGTCATTACCGGAGGTTACCGGCGCGAAAACCGTGACACCTGATTTTCAACGGCAACCGCGCGACCATTTTCGAACCAGTCAACCCATGGCAGAAACTGCCCTTCGGTGCGAACCGAAATGGCCTCCCCAAGCGGGTGGGTAAAGCTGAGCGTGACGCCATCGACACTAATCTGCGTCGGCTTATCCGCCCCCACGATCACTTCGGCCTGTTCGATCACCTCAAACCTCTGTTGATCGAGAAGGCGCGGATAAAAATTGCGCACCAGCGCCAGCATGACCGTGCTTTGCTCAATCGATACAATGCCAATCTGTCGAATATGCCGCCGCCGGTCGGGGCCGCCATCATAGTCATTGATCAGCTTGTAGGGGATCGGCGATTGCAATGTGGCGGTCATGACTTCGGTGGGGCTCATGGATATCGCGTATTCAAAACGGCCCTGTCGCGTGGTGTCGTGAAGACAAAGCTCGGCACCACCCACATCCTCATGACAGGCCATACGGGCCCCTTGATGAACATTCCAAATTCCAAAATTCTGGCCGTTGTGCGCGAGCAGCGTCCCGTCACCTGTAGTCACGTCCATGCTGACCTCAGCACCCAGCTGGCGAATATCGACCTGCTCTTCATAAACAATGAGGCCGATCGCAATCGGCGTCGGATCGGGTGTCGCATGGGTGGTGACGACCTCGGGCTCGGCATAGTGCAGCCATGAGGTGTCTTCTGGATATTCGAGCTCAACAGGCCGGATCTTATACCCGGCACACCCCGAAAGCCCCAGGATGACGCCAAATGCCACCGAAAGACAAAGAAGCGCGCGCATCACATGTTAAGCCCCGTTTAACCACTCGGCGATTTCGGGGGCGAAATATGTGAGGACGCCGTCGGCGCCTGCCCGTTTGAACGCTTGCATATGTTCAAGCGCGGCGGCCTTCCGGTCGAGCCACCCGCGCTCTGCAGCAGCAACGATTTTGCTGTATTCGCCAGAGACGTGATAGACGAAAACCGGTGTCTCCAACTCCGTTTTCAACCGCGCAACAATGTCGAGATACGGCAGCCCCGGTTTGACGATCAGGCTATCGGCACCCTCTTCAAGATCAAGCGCGGCCTCGCGCACAGCCTCGTCTGAATTCGCAGCATCCATCTGGTAGGTGCGCTTGTCCCCGGTCAGCCGACTGCCTGATCCGACCGCATCGCGAAACGGCCCATAAAAGGCAGAGGCATATTTGGCGGCGTAGGACATGAGCTGGACATTGACAAAGCCATTCCCCTCCAGTGCCTCGCGGATATGCAGGATCCGCCCATCCATCATGTCGGAAGGGGAGAGAATATCAGCACCTGCACGCGCCTGGGTCAGCGCCTGTTGCACCAGCACTTCAACGGTTTCATCATTGACGATATAGCCATCGCGCATCAACCCATCGTGGCCATGCGCGGTATAGGGGTCGAGCGCAACGTCGGCGGCAAGCCCTATCTCTGGCACCGCGTCTTTGATCGCCTTCAACGCTCGACAAATGAGATTATCCTCATTCAGCGCTTCCACCCCATCGTCAGATCGCCGATCCGCGGGGGTGTTGGGAAAGAGCGCGAGCGCCGGGATTCCGAGCGCAGCCGCCCGTTTCGCCGCATCGACCGCCTTGTCGATGGTCAGCCGGTTGACACCCGGCATTGCCGCTATGGGCTCCTCGGCTCCGGTCCCCTCAATCAGAAAAAGCGGCCATATCAGGTCGGAAACGCTCACCTTTGTTTCAGCGTGCAATCGCCGGGACCATTGATGCGCGCGAATGCGGCGCGGGCGGGTGAGGGGAAACGGCATTGGCAAGCCCTTGTTCGTAGGGGAGGAAATAAGCGCGCATGGTGCCCCTCGCCCTTCATTTGTCAAGTATCGCAGTCGATACGCACGAGCAGCGCCCCACACAAAAGGGTGAAACCTGATCGGGCTTTTGGATTTCCGGCTTGTCCCAGTCAGCTTCGCGCGATACTCACCGACCCAATTGACGCGGCATGTGTCCGCAACCAAACTCTATCTTGTGAAAAGGGACCAACAGATGAGACAGGGTCATTTTATCGGCGGTGAACGTGTTGATGGTGAGGCCGCGCGCGTTGGAGATGTTTTCAACCCGTCAAAAGGGGAAAAGGCGAGCGAAGTCGCGCTGGCTGCCAAGCACGAGGTTGAAGCCGCAATCGCGAATGCTGAAGCCGCCTTTGCTGGTTGGTCCGCGACATCTGTGGTGAAGCGTGCCCGCGTCATGTTCAAATTTCTTGAGTTGGTGACCGAACACAAGGACGAGCTCGCCCGCGCGCTTGCGAGTGAGCATGGCAAGGTTTTTGAAGATGCGAAGGGTGATGTGCAACGCGGAATTGAGGTTGTCGAATTCGCCTGTGGGATTCCCCATCTCATGAAAGGTGAGTTTTCGGATAATGTGTCCACCGGTATCGATATGTATTCGATGCGCAAACCGCTTGGTGTGTGTGCCGGGATCACCCCGTTCAACTTCCCGGCGATGGTGCCGATGTGGATGTTCGCGGTCGCGCTCGCCTGCGGCAACACATTTATCCTGAAGCCGTCGGAAAAAGACCCCGCGGTTCCGCTGCGCCTCGCCGAATTGATGGTGGAGGCTGGTGCCCCTCCCGGGGTGTTGAATGTTGTCAATGGCGACAAGGAAGCGGTCGACGTGATTTTGACCGACCCGCGCGTGAAGGCTGTCAGCTTCGTTGGGTCCACACCCATTGCGCAATATGTCTATTCGACCGGAACCGCGCACGGCAAACGCGTACAGGCGATGGGTGGTGCGAAAAACCATATGATCGTGATGCCCGATGCCGACCTCGACCAGGTTGTCGATGCGCTGATCGGCTCGGCCTATGGGTCTGCCGGAGAACGCTGTATGGCGATTTCAGCCGCGGTTGCCGTCGGCGGCATTGGCGATGAGCTTGTCTCCGCGCTCGCGCCGCGGGTGAAAGAACTCAAGATTGGCCCGTCCCTCGATAGCAGCTCAGAGATGGGTCCGCTCGTCACCGCGCAGCATCTCGAGAAAGTCAAAGGCTATCTTGACCTTGGCGAACGCGAAGGCGGGCAGGTCGTTGTCGATGGGCGCGGCGTGAAACCAGCACTTCAGGGGTATGAAAACGGCTATTTCCTTGGCGGAACACTTTTTGACCATGTTCAGCCGACGCATCGTGCCTATCAGGAAGAGATTTTTGGGCCCGTCCTGCAAGTGCTGCGTGCCGATAATTTTGAAGAGGCTGTGCGTTTGCCGAACGAGCATCGCTATGGCAACGGAACCAGCATCTACACCCGCGATGGTGATGCAGCGCGCACCTTTGTCGATAAGGTTGAGGTGGGGATGGTCGGCGTGAACATCCCGATCCCCGTGCCTTTGAGTTTCCACACCTTTGGGGGGTGGAAGGACTCAGCCTTTGGCGACACTAACCAGCACGGCATGGAAGGGGTGAAATTCTTCACCAAAATCAAGACCGTCACCAGCCGGTGGCCGCAGGGCATTCGTTCAGGTGCGGAATTCTCAATCCCAACGCTCAACAGTTAAGAGGATACGGCTGACCTAGTCTCGGATCGCATCGCTGCGATTTCCTGGTCGAGCTTATCGAGCAATTCATCAATAGATGTAAGCTTTTGACGCTCACGCATGAGGATTGCGCGGAACGCCTTTCGCTTGACTTCAAGTGGGTCAACAAGTCCGGACTCAATGGCTTCTTCGGCACAGGAAAGCACAATATCGATCATCCGTTCGGCGCCGTGCAATCGGCCCCAGAGATAGTCGTTTTCGCGAAACTCGCGGGAGAAGAAGGCCCCGAACGCAGCGAACTGGATGCCTTTCAAGGTGGCCTGAACGCCGCCCTTGCGGATCGCGGTTGCGTCTTCCGGGCTGATCCGGTCGACTTTTATATCATCAAGCTCATCCATATCGCGCCACCGCGCGATCGGGAAGGTGAGAACATCAAAGAAGGGATAGCCGAGGTAGGCAACAAGCAAGGCCCGCCATACGCCCTGCGATAAGCAGCTTTGCGACATCGCGCAGATCACCGCATCGACCTCGTCATCAAGTGCCCTCAGGTTGAAGGCATCGGCCAGCGCGTCGAATTTGTCGGCGAGGATTTCGGGGTCCGATGACGATGGTGTGGTCATAAGGTGGGCGATCTCTTCAAGGACCTCCCGCCCGATCTCACCCTCACGACGTCTCATCAACTGATCAATGGCGCGATAGAGCGAGGCCTTGATTCCATTGAGGCAAGCCCTTGCGAGCGGGTTTTTCCGTGTGGCGGGTGTCCGGTATAGCAGGTTGAGACGACGGACCACAAACCGCAGACGGCCAATTCGAAAATCGACATCGAAGTCGCGAAGGCAGCGCACCCAGCTTGTAAGTTCCCCAGCTTCCGCACTCGTGACGACATCCCGAACAGGAAAAATTTTTTGTGTTTCCGCCCATCCCATCACATGGCCATTGATTTCGGTGCGGCTCACTTCGTCGGTTGCGTTCCGCCGAATTGAACGGCCAAGACCCTCGAGCACCGAGATGATCTTGAGCTGGACATACCCATGATAGGCATAGCCCGCATCTTTGGCGGCAAGCGCATTCGCCTCATGTCGCCAATGCCGGAGCTGTCCCATATCGGGCGCGGCATCAAAGGCATCCCCCAGGAGCCGCGAGATTGTTCGGCGGACTTCGGGTTCAACAACCTCGACAACCTGGCGTACGGTTTTGAGCTGCGCCGACAGGTCCTCCAACCATTCAAGATCGTCGCGGATCGGCTGGTTTCGCGGAATATCGGAAAGCGCCCCCTTGATTGAGGAGAAAAAGCCCGGCCGCGCGGGGTTATTGGGAATATTTTTACGGTCGGGATTTGGATCGATATAGACGATCCGCCGATCAACTTCGCGATGGGCGGCGCGGCCCTGGATTGATCGGATCGCCTGGCCAAAGGGCTTATTGATCAGCACACTGCCATCAATGAAGTAAGCACGACGCGGATCGTGACCTGCGCGGATTAAATCGGCAAAATTTTTCTCAATAAACTGATCGCGTTCGGGCCATGTCTCGCTACGGTCCTTGATAAGGTTTTCAACCTCTCGGATGGCTGCCGGCGGAAACGCACCGGGAAAACAGGATGTCGCGCGGGCAGCAAAGGCAAGCCCTGCGGCATTCTCATCGCCAAAATCGCTGACAACATCACCACTTGCGCGCTTTAGATGGCTGAAGGTGAGCACATGGCGATGTTCCCGTTCCTCAATCGTTTCCGGATCATGCAGGTTGAGGGTTTCACGGTGGCCATAAAAATCGGTCGTCGTCACAAACAACTCCAGCCGATGGCCCTGGGGCAGAAGTGTGCGGCTTTTATCCTCGGGGCTCCCCATCGAGGCGACACCATCCAGCATCATCTCGCTCATACGTTCGCCCGAGAAAGGAGGCTTGAACCAGCGCGATCGCATGAAAAGCGAAAGCTTGCGGCGGATTTCCGGGTTGGGGGTCATCCGTTTGAAAAACGGAAGCATTTGGCGAAACTGAACGATTGAAGTCGCCCACAAAAACGGATGCAGATACAGCTTCGAGAGCGGTTTCGCCCGATACTTAGGGTTGATGAGCTCGATGACATCGGCCAGTTCGAGCCACATTTTACGGTGCGGTTCAAGGGGAAGATCATAAGCAAGCGCGCGGGCAAGCATAATGCCGTTGATCCCCCCGGCGGAGGCGCCCGCGATCGTATCCACAACCACGCGCAGGTTCAGATAGGGGCCAATATCCTGAAGCAGCTCTAGATAAACGGCTTCGGTATCGGTCTCGAACGCGCTGTCTTTCGGGCAATCCGGATAGTCTGCGTCCTGTCGCGATTTCTCGATGGGAACATCATGCAGCGCCGCTGATGCCCTGACGAGTTTGAGGATCTCGCGGCTGATACCGTGCATATATACCGCGAGAGACACCCCGCCATAGCATACCAGCGCGATCCGTAGTTCGCGATCCGGCGGAGATCGCGGCGGGGAGGGAGATGAGTTTTCAACCTCGATTTCGACATCGCCATCGGGATCAGGTGCCGCGCTGACCGACTTGATGCTTTCATCCATCGCAGGGGTCATATTTCACACCATCTTACCGCCAACGGGCCGGGGAACCGGGGTTCAGCTCTCTGGCAAAAAGTCCGGCACGGAAAAATACCTTTCACCGGTATCATAATTGAACGCGAGGATGGTTTGCCCTGCGGGAATCTCGGCCAGCTTTGTTTTTACCGCCGCGAGTGTTGCCCCTGATGAAATGCCGATCAACATGGCTTCTTCACGCGCCGCGCGCCGGGCCATATCTTTGGCGTCTTCCGCGTCCACCTTGATGACCTCATCGATCAACGACATGTCCATGATCTCTGGCACAAACCCGGCACCGATGCCCTGAATGGGGTGGGGCCCCGGATCACCACCCGAAAGCACCGGCGAGGCAAGCGGTTCGACGGCGCAGACCTTCAACCCGGGCCATTTTTCCTTCATCACCTGTGCACAACCTGTGATGTGTCCATCGCAAAACCACAGGCATGGAGATCATCGAAGACTTCCCCGAAGGCATCGATTATATGATCACCGGCGTCGGTACCGGTGGACAC
>JBCDDR010000006.1:0-29820 GCA_039180205.1 Pseudomonadota bacterium
CAAAGCGGGTACTGTGCTTGTCCGCTTCATCGCGACTGAGGAGCGTGCTGACCTTTCAGAGGCCCAAGCCACGCTGAGGGAAGCGCTGACACAATATGATCGGATCGAAGGGCTGGTCGCCCGGGGAAATGCATCGAAATCGAGCCTCGATGCGCAGAAGAGACTGGTTGAAGAGGCCCGGTCTCGGGCAGCCGCTGCGGAAGCGCGTGTTGCCGATCGTATCATTCGTGCGCCCTTTAATGGGATTTTGGGATTGAGAGCCGTCAGCCCCGGCAGTCTCGTGTCACCAGGCGACACCATGACGACGCTCGACGATATCAGCGAGATCCGCTTGGATTTCGATGTTCCCGAACGCTTCCTTGCCGCACTTGAAGAGGGCCAGGAGGTTGCAGCGCGAACAGCAGCCTATCCCGGTGAGATTTTTACTGGCCGCGTTGCGATTATCTCGACCCGCGTCGATCCGGTCACCCGGAGTTTTCGCATTCGGTCGCTTATCGATAATACCGATGGGCGATTGCGGCCCGGCATGTTCATGACCGTCATCCTGGTGAGTCAACGGCGCATGGGTGTTGCCGTGCCCGAGGAAGCGCTGATCCCGGTTGGTAGTGAACAATTTCTGTTTGTGATCGACGATGAGATGAAGGCCCGCAGGCGCAAGGTCAAAATCGGGTTTCGCCTGCCTGGGCGCGTCGAAATTCTGGAAGGTGTCGAACTCGGCGAGCGCGTTGTCACACGCGGGGGTCTCCGCCTCCGCCCCGATGCGCCGGTCCGCGTTCTCAATGATGAGCCGCAGCCCGCGCAGGCTCGATCGCGCGCCGGACTGTAGTTCCGACCAGCACCCAATGGGAATCAATTCGTTATTCGGCAAAAGGCGAGAGGCTCATGTTACTTTCTGACGTATCCGTAAAACGCCCCATTTTCGCGATGGTCATCAGCCTGATGCTGATTGCCTTTGGTACCATCAGCTTTACCCGCCTCCCCCTGCGGGAACTGCCCGATATCGACAGCCCCATTGTGGATATTGAAACGACGTACGAGGGCGCCTCTGCTGCCGTTGTCGAAACGCGCATAACACAGCCAATAGAAAGCCGCATATCGGGGATTGAAGGCATTAAGACGATGTCGTCGACCAGCCGCGACGGGCGCTCCAATATCACCGTGGAATTTAATCTGAGCCGTGACATCGACAACGCTGCAAATGATATTCGAGACCGCGTTGCCGTAGTCCTCAATAATCTCCCAGAAGAAGCTGAGCCACCAGAGATCGCAAAGGTTGACGCTGATACAAGGCCCATTCTGTGGCTCAATCTGGCGAGCCCCGTTCTCGATATTCTTCAGCTCTCTGACTATGCCGAACGGAACATTGTGGACCGTCTATCTGTTGTTGATGGCGTCGCCCGGGTGATCATAGGCGGGCGTCAGCGTTACGCTATGCGCATCTTTCTGGACCGCAACGCGATGGCTGCGCGAAATATCACCGTTACCGACATTGAGGCTTCGCTGCGCCGCGAAAACGTCGAACTGCCTGCCGGCCGGCTTGAGTCCCTCACCCGCGATCTTACGGTACGGACCGAACGCGAGTATGCGAGCGCCGATGATTTTCGCCTGCTGAAGATCGGTGAGGGCGAAACCGGCCAGCCGATCTTGCTTGCCGAAGTCGCGCGTGTTGAACTGGCGAGCGAGCGGGATAAAAGCTCATTCCGCGGGAATGGGGTCCCGATGATCGGGCTTGGCGTGGTGCGACAGTCCACCGCAAATACCCTTGATGTTGCGCGCGCCATCCAGGCCGAAGCGGAGCGGATCAGAGAAACGCTTCCCGAGAGCATGAGCCTGCTCGACAGCTATGACTCCTCCATTTTCATCGATTCAGCGATTCAGGAGGTTTACCGTACGCTTGGTGTGGCGATCGCGCTGGTGGTCGTTGTACTCTATCTCTTTCTGGGCAGTTTCCGCGCCGTTTTGGTTCCCGCGGTCACGGTTCCTGTTTGTATCGTTGCGACCTTTCTGATCCTCGCCGCTTTCGGGCTCACCATCAACCTGCTTACCCTGCTTGCTCTGGTGCTTTCGATTGGCCTTGTGGTGGACGATGCGATCGTTGTGCTCGAAAATATTTCTCGCCGGGTCGAAGAGGGGGAACCGCCCCTGCTTGCCGCCTATCGCGGTGCGCGCCAGGTCGGGTTTGCCGTTATCGCCACAACACTCGTTCTGATCGGTGTGTTTGTGCCGATTGCCTTTTTGCAGGGCAATATCGGCAGGCTTTTTGCTGAATTGGCCATTACGCTTGCGGCGGCCGTCGCCTTTTCGTCGCTGGTCGCACTCACATTGACCCCGATGATGTGTTCGAAAATTCTCAAGAACAACGAACGAAAGCCCCGTTTGAGCCGCTGGGTCGATGCAGGGTTCAGGCGCGTTCAGGGCGGATATGCAAAATCCCTCTCATTCTGCTTCGCCCATAAACCCGCGATTATTCTCATGTTTCTATCGGCATTTGTGATCATCGCCGGGCTATTGCGCAATGTTCCGACCGAGCTTGTTCCGTTTGAAGATCGGGGGTCTTTCTTCGTGGCGGTTCGCGGGCCTGAAGGCGCCGGTTTTGAATATATGACCGAAGAAATGCGCAAGGTGGAAGCGAACCTTCTTCCCCTCATCGAAGAGGGCCAGGCCGAACGGGTGCTGGTGCGTAACTCGGGTGGTTCCAATCGCGGTTTCGCGATTGTGCTCCTCAAACAATGGGACGAGCGTGACCGCGGTGCCCAGGACATATTGAACCAGGTTCGCAGAGGATTGGGAACCAATGTACCAGGTGTTTTTGCCTTCCCGATCATGCGTTCGCCCCTCGGCGGTGGCGGCGATAGTACGCCATTGCAGTTTGTCATCGGTGGTGCGAGCTATGATGATCTCGCGCGCTATAAAGAGATTGTTGAGCGAGAGGCCTCAAAAAATCCCGGCCTCCTTAATCTCGAAACCGATTATCAGCAGACGCAGCCACAATTGAGCGTCGAAATTGATCGAAACCGAGCCGCTGACCTCGGTGTTAGTATTCAAACGATCGGACAAACCCTGGAAACGATGCTTGGCGGTCGACGTGTGACCACATTTGTGGATCGCGGCGAAGAGTATGATGTGATCGTGCGCGCCAGCGATCAGGACCGGCAATCTCCGTCCGACCTTGCCGGCATTTTCGTGCGCTCCGCGCAATCCCAGCAGCTGATCCCGCTTTCAAACCTGGTTAAACTTACTGAAATGGCCGGTTCTGGAGAGCTTCGCCGGTTCAATCGGATCCGAGCATTGACGGTTTCCGCGAACCTCGCAGACGGATATCCGCTTGGGGAGGCAATTGAATTCATGGAAACGCTCGTGCGCGAATACATCCCCGACGCCGCTTCGGTCGATTATAAGGGTGAATCGCGCGAGTATAAAGAGGCTGGGGGAGCGGTTTACTTCACCTTTGTGATGGCGCTCATTGTGGTGTTCCTCATCCTCGCAGGTCAGTTCGAAAGCTTTATCCATCCTTTCGTGATTATGCTTACCGTTCCGCTGGCTGTGGCGGGCGGCCTGTTTGGCCTCTTCGTTGCGGGGGGAAGCCTCAATATCTATAGCCAGATCGGGATGGTGATGCTCATCGGTCTAGCCGCCAAGAATGGTATCTTGATCGTCGAATTCGCAAACCAACTCCGCGATGAAGGACAGGAGATTCGTGACGCGCTTGTCGAGGCCTGCCAGATTCGACTGCGTCCCATCATCATGACAGGGCTTTCGACCGCGATTGGCGCGGTTCCGCTCATCGTGGCGTCCGGAGCTGGCGCCGGAAGTCGTCAAACCATCGGGGTCGTGATTTTTGCCGGCGTGCTCGTCGCGACAATCTTCACACTGTTTATTGTTCCGGTGTTCTATGACTCGGTCGCGCGATTTACCCGTTCGCCTGGTTTCGTCGCGAAACAGCTGGAGGTCGCCGCCCGAAAGAATGGGTCAATCTCAAACGAGCCTGCCGAATGATGATCAACGCAAGTTTGTGATTGTCGCGTTTCGCCCTCATCACATACTCATGAGCCAATCGATATGGTGAGGTTGGACAATCCATAACGGCGTCCCTCACCGCCTCCAATTACCTTGGTCGTGCATGCATAAATTGTCGCAATGCATCAATTTCAATGCACCAGTTTTGCCGAATCTGCGGTTGAATACCATGATTGCAGATCGAATCACCCGGCGAACTTATAATTTTCTTTCGTCAAACCTTGGCTATTTCGGATGTCATCCGATGGAAATCTTGCAGTCTGCGCATACTGTTTCCTGATAGATGACTTGATGAGAGTGCACCAAGTCGTTGTTTTCACAAATTATATATTAAAAAGAAAAATGGCCGGAAGCATAAAGCCCCCGGCCAAGTTGGATCCTTTGGGGAGGATCGCCTTCGACAGGCACGAAAAATATTGCATCGCACCAACTCTATTGCAATGCAAAAATAGTCGTATATGAAATAATATCCGCTTTTTTTCCGGTAAAAATTTCTGATTTATCGCAACATCTAGTTGTCAGCGGCGTTTCACATACCTAATCTGCGCGACATGTCAGACCTATTTTCCAAAAACCCATCTCCAAACACACCCGAAGGTGATTATTCGGCTGCCAGCATCGTGGTCCTTGAGGGCCTTGAGCCCGTTCGCAAACGACCTGGCATGTATATCGGCGGCACTGACGAGCGCGCGTTGCATCATTTGGCGGCGGAAGTCATCGATAATGCCATGGATGAGGCGGTTGCGGGGCATGCGAGTCGCATCGAAATTGAGCTCCATCAGGATGGTCGGCTGTCAATTTCGGATAATGGGCGCGGCATTCCTATTGATCCGCACCCGAAATTTCCCGGCAAATCAGCACTTGAAGTCATTCTGACCACGCTTCACTCGGGCGGAAAATTTGAAGCGAAGGCGTATGAAACCGCAGGTGGGCTGCACGGCGTCGGCGTTTCGGTTGTAAATGCGCTATCGTCTGAGCTTTCGGTCGAGGTTGCCCGCGAGCGAAAGCTCTATCGCCAGACCTATGAACAAGGTTTGCCCACCTCCCCGCTCACCCCTGTTGGTGACGTTCCCAACCGCCGCGGTACCAAAATCACCTTTCTGCCTGACCCGGAGATTTTTGGGCCCGAGCGGTTTCGCGCAAAGCGACTGTTTCATATGGCGCGCGCAAAGGCTTATCTCTTTCGCGGGGTTGAGGTGCGGTGGCGGTGTCCCGCCGATCAAATAGATGGAAACGACACCCCATCCGAAGCAACGCTTCGATTTCCCGGTGGACTTGCCGACTTTGTCCGCGACCACTCCAACAAGCGCGATACGGTTTCCGATACACCCTTTTCCGGAGAGGCCAAATCGTCTGAAGGGGCGGGACGAATTGAGTGGGCAATCACCTGGCCCCTCTATGGAGAGGGCGCAAGTCACAGCTATTGCAACACCATTCCGACGCCCCACGGCGGCACCCACGAGGCCGGCCTGCGTGCAGCACTTTTGAAATCGATCCGCAGTTATGCCGAGTTGAAGTCGGTGCGTCAGGCAGGGCAAATCTCTGCGGATGATATCTTCACACCAGCGATTACAGCATTATCGGTCTTTATTCCTGACCCCCAGTTTCAGGGTCAAACCAAGGACAAGCTGGTCACACAAGGCGCTTCGAAGCTCGTCGAAAGCCTCCTACGCGATCCATTTGATCATTGGTTGACGCAAGATCCCGAACGTGGAGATGCGCTGCTCACCTGGGTGGTTGAGCGGCTGGAAGAACGCCTGAGGCGTAAAGCTGAACGTGAAGTCGCACGGAAAACGGCAGTCAATAAACGAAAACTCAGACTGCCGGGAAAACTGACCGATTGTAGTCAGGACGCCGCCGAAGGTTCAGAAATTTTTATCGTAGAGGGCGACAGCGCAGGTGGGTCTGCAAAACAGGCACGCGACCGAAAAACCCAGGCGATCCTCCCGATCCGCGGGAAAATCCTCAACGTTGCGAGCGCCGCACCAGACAAAATCTCGGCAAATCAGGAAATCCAGAACATCACGCAAGCGCTGGGTGTTGGTCTTCGCAAAAACTACGATCCCGCGTCTTTACGGTATGAGCGCGTGATTATCATGACCGATGCGGACGTCGATGGCGCCCATATCGCGACGCTCCTGATGACATTTTTCTTTTTGGAAATGCCGGGGCTTGTCAAGGATGGGCGGCTCTATCTCGGCCAGCCACCGCTCTATCGGATGGCGGCAAAGGGCGATGTGGTCTATGCCCGCGATGATGCCCACCGCGAGGCTCTTCTGAAATCGCATTTCAAAAAGGGTGGCAAGGTCGATGTCAGCCGCTTTAAGGGGCTTGGCGAGATGCCCCCTGCGCAACTGCGCGAAACGGCAATGGACCCCAAAAAACGAAGCCTATTGCAGGTAACGCTGCCGCGAGATGTAAATGAGATGACCGATGTCCGCGATCTTGTCGACCGGCTGATGGGGAAAGTTCCTGAGCATCGCTTTCGATTTATCAGCGACCATGCGGCGTATGCGGATAACCTTGACATTTAGGGTGGCCTGGCAGTGTGGCCTGGGGTGGTTTCTGCTCCAAACGCCCGTTTTCCGGTCAATTCTGCGTGGAGTGTCATTGACACGACCAAAACCGGCACTATTGTGCCCGAAAAGGCGGGCGCGCACGCTCGCCGTGTACAGAGGTGGACATTATTTCTTCGGAATCTGGTTTTTCCTATCTTGGCTTGAGCGATGAGCTGCTGCGCGCTGTCTCTGATGCTGGGTATCAAGACCCAACGCCAATCCAGCGCGGCGCAATTCCTGTCGTTTTGCAAGGCCGCGATGTTTTGGGAATTGCTCAGACGGGAACCGGAAAAACCGCGAGCTTCACCCTCCCGCTGATCGATGTGTTGGCCCAGGGCCGAAACCGTGCACGTATGCCGCGCTCATTAATTTTGGAGCCGACGCGCGAACTTGCTGCACAGGTCGCTGAAAGCTTTGATAAATACGGTAAAAATCATGGGCTGACAAAAGCACTCCTGATTGGCGGGGTTGCCTTTGGTGAGCAAGATAAACTGCTGGCACGCGGTGTCGATGTACTGATCGCGACCCCGGGTCGTTTGCTCGACCAGTGTTCGCGTGGGAAAGTCATGCTATCGGGTGCAGAAATACTCGTGATCGACGAAGCCGATCGCATGCTCGATATGGGGTTCATCCCCGATATCGAAAAAATCCGTAAAATGATGCCGCAACGGCTGCAGACCCTGTTTTTCTCGGCAACCATGCCGCCCCCAATCAAGGCGCTTTGCGACCAGTTCCTGATCGACCCAAAAACAGTTGAGGTCTCAGCACCCGCCTCCACGGCAACCACGGTGGAGCAATCGGTTTCCTACGTCGCGCCGCGCCAGAAACGCAGCGCGCTTCGCGCCATCTTGCGCGATGAAAGCATTCAGAATGCCATCGTCTTTTGTAACCGGAAACGCGATGTCAAAACGCTCTATGAGTCCATGAAGCGCCACGATTTCTCCGCGCAACAGCTCCACGGCGATATGCAACAGTCCGAGAGGATGTCGGTCCTCAAGGCCTTCAAAGCGAATGAAATTCAAATCCTTCTGGCATCAGATGTCGCTGCGCGCGGGTTGGATATTCCCACCGTTTCGCATGTTGTTAATTTTGACATCCCCAACAACCCAGACGACTATGTCCACCGTATCGGTCGTACCGGGCGTGCGGGTCGGCCGGGTCGCGCGTTTCTGCTCGCCACAGCCAAGGAGCGTGAGGCGGTCGCGGCGATTGAGGCATTGATTGGCAAAGATCTCGTTGAATACGAAGTGCCCGGGGTTTCGTCCGAACGTAGAAATGGCACCGAGGAAACCAGCGAGAAAGAGCCCGGCCAGCGCGATGACGAACGACCGAGCAGACGGCGACGTTCGAAAAACAGTCAGGCCAACCGCGGAGAGCACGCGACACAACGAAACGGGGCCGAGCAAGACGCAAGGGCATCCGATCAAAGCCGCAGCAGCAGCGACCTCGGTTCATCAGAACGCAAAGAACCGGCACGCTCCGGCCGGTCTGGCCGAGGGCGACAGCGCGACAAGGATGAAAAACCCGTCGTTGGGATGGGCGATCACGTTCCCGCATTTATGATGCGCGAGTTCAAAACCAAGAAAACGGCGTAAAGCTTCCCTTCTCCCGAGCGCCAAAACCGATTTCGAGGCCTCCAACTTTAGCTGCCTTTCTCTTTAGACCATGCGTGCGGTAGGTAGACCCGCAACCCGTCATCATCTTTCGTCAAGCGGATCTGGCATCCCAATCGTGATGTCGCGCTCGCATCGGGGGATAGATCGATCAGCTCGTCCTCTTCGATAGGCGGCGCGGGACGATTTTCAAAATCTTCGGGCGCCAGGTGAATGAGACAGGTTGAGCAAGCCATTGCCCCCTCGCATGTGCCTTCGAGGCCGATATCCTCGCGCCAGGCGACATCTATAATGCGTTCGCCAAGCTCTGCTGAGCAGCCGCGTTCGCGGCCGCGTTGATCAATGAATGTCACGGTGATCATCGCAACCGGGGTGGTCTGAATTGGTGATTGGGGCGATATGTATTCATGCAAGCTTCATAAGAAAACCGTTGATCTTTGCCAAGCAATGAACCCACCGTATCGTCAGTAAATTCGTTTTGTGCGACCGGCCCCGGGTACGTCGGGCCTTTGCACAATATACATATAAACGGAAATGGTTATGCGCTGCCTTGCTCGGCTTAACATCTGTATCTTAGCCTTTATTTTCGCCAATTCAGCGTCATTCGCGCGAGCGGATGTCGAGCCGGAACCTGGAACGTTTCAACATGGTGCAAACGAAGCAAGGGCGCGCCTTTTCCCCGACATTGTGACAACGCCAGCCCGGAATATCATCCTCTTCATTGGCGACGGCATGGGATTATCAACCGTTACGGCGGGACGGATCTACCAGGGACAGAAACGCGGTACCGACGGTGAAAGCTTTGTCTTGCCCTTTGAGACATTTCCCCATGTTGCGCTTGCAAAGACTTACAATATGAACGCACAGGTGGCTGATAGCGCGGGTACCGCGACGGCGATGTTAACGGGTGTGAAAACCAAAATCGGTTTTGTGAATGTCGCGCACGATCAGCCCTATCGCTCGTGCGATGGGCTCGACGAGGCCGCGCTTGAGCCGCTTTCTGCTGAGTTTGCGCGAGCTGGCAAGGCGATCGGCGTTGTCTCGACCACGAGGCTGACACATGCAACCCCGGCTGCCATGTTTGCAAAGGTACCTGACAGGAACTGGGAAAGCGATGTCGAACTCCCTGATGACATTCAGCAAAATAAGCGGATTGGGAACTGCCGTGATATTGCCTCGCAATTTGTACATGCCGCCACTGAATTACCGATCATGGTGGCGCTGGGCGGCGGATCTCGCGCGTTTTTACCCGATAGCGCAGGGGGCCGCCGTGCTGACGGCCGCAACCTTGTGGAGGAATGGTTAACCAGGACCGAGGGCGGCATCTTCGTTTCTTCGCAACAAGAGCTCCATGCCGCAGAAGTCGCAACGGGGCCACTGTTCGGTCTCTTTTCAAGATCCCACATGAGTTACGAGGCAGATCGCGCCCGTACAGAAGAGCCCAGCCTCAAAGATATGACGGCAGCCGCGCTGTCACGCCTCAAAAATGATCCCGATGGATATTTTTTGATGGTCGAGGGCGGCCGAATTGACCATGCCCATCACGCGGGAAATGCAGCGCGGGCGCTCGAGGATATGCGCGCCTTTTCCCAAGCGATCGCCCATGCCGTGGCGACCACGGATCCGCGCGATACCTTGATCATCGTCACCGCAGATCATAGCCACGTCTTCACCATTGCTGGATATCCGCCACGCGGTAACCCGATTTTGGGATTGGTAAGAACGATCCCCGAGACCGGGTTTGACGGCGGCTTTTTTCAAGACAAAAATGGGTATCTCTACCCCACCTTGGGCTATGGAAACGGTCCGGGCGCGCCACTTTCTACCAAAGATCTCGACCGCAGTGACCTCACCCCGGAAAAAGCCCAGGGGCTCGACTATCGTCAGCCGGCGGCAATTCCGCTTGGATCCGAGACACACGGTGGCGAGGATGTGCCCATTTACGCTCAGGGTCCGCGCGCTTATATGGTTCGCGGCGTGATGGAACAGAATGTACTGTATCACATCATGCGCAATGCGGCGGGTATGAAGGCTGAAATTGATGCGGAACGAGCCGACGGAAATCCTTAGCGTATGCGCCCTCTGTCCAGGCTGAATACCCCATTTTCGATCCTATGCCTTGGTTGCCCAAGCGGGGTCGGGTCGTTCGGTCGATAGAAACCAACGCTTTGAACAAATCGGCGGGAGGGCGGAAAGCCATTCAACAGGTCGCCAACATGGTTAATGAGACCAATACGCGACATTGATTGAGGATCCGTCACGGCGTGCCATACGGGTTCACCGGACGCTGTCGAAATGATATCAATCGAGACCTGATCGGCATTTCGCACCCGGGTTTTCGGATCCGAAGAAAAATACCAGCCTCGCGCCTCGTCAGCCCAAAACTGGGCGTAGATTTCGCGTTTGTCATCACCAGCTTCAATACTTCCCATCTCTGGCGCGTTGAGCTTTTCTGATGTGGTTACACCGGAAGCCGCTGTCGTCTGCAAACCTGTGTTGTTCGTCTGCCACGTCCTATCTTCAAGCTCCGGATTGGTGCGGAACAGCACGTAAACGTCCGCCGCCGCGCGGTCTTGGACTTCTTCGAAACCCTTTCCAATCAGAACCCGACGCGCCTTGTTTTGCAAAGCTTCGAGGAGACCCGGATCAATGGGGTTTGCATCATAGAGCCGCAGACGGGCAAAGACATCCTCTTCCAAAAACACAAACTGCTGATAGTCGTTAAAGGATGCAAAAACATTGAGATCATATTGCCCTTCAAGCCGAGGGGCACATGCCGTACCAAGCGCGAGGATCGCGGCGACAACAGCGGGAATCCGCACCCATATGCTCACCTGAAAAAACTGAAAAACCGATCTCAATGCCATGTCGGAAAGGTAGCGATGTGCGCTTGGAAACGCAAATCGGTTGCGACAACATACCGTTACTGTATGTCGAACACCGCCATCGACGGATCGAAATTCCGCGAAGCCCGCCACTTGGTGTTATTCAAACCGACTAGTTGGTGTTTTTCAGGAATGAGTGACAATCACGCAGAAAACGATCAAGAGCCTCAGCTTGACGCGTCTGATGCCCCTCAACAGCCGACCCCGTGTCGTCAAAAAACTCTGCCTCAACAGCGCTGCAGGCTTCACCGATTGCCGTTCCGCCCACGCTGCGTGCGGCTCCCTTCAGGCGATGAAGCATCTGTCGCACTTGGTGTGTATCGGAACGATTGGCATCAAGTTCGCGTACATATTGAAAGAAGTTGTTGCGAAACTCGGAAAGGATTTCGTGACGAAGAACCTGATCCCCCCCTGTGAACTCTAAGAGAAATACTTCATTGAACTGGTCGAATTCGGATTTCATTTGTTCAGTCAATTGGCATGCCTTTTGTTTCGGATTGAGAACGACTGTGGTGAGAGTATATTCAAATTGTTAGATCTCTCTGAAAATCCGGGCTTAATTCCCCTCGATAAGCTTGCTTTTCCGGAAGAATTACGAAATGGTTAAAGAAAGCCCGAAGACAGGGCAAGCTACCGGAAAGTGAGGCGCCTATGCGTAAGGCCGAATTTCCCGCTCAGGTGCAGGATCCGTTTGCAGACGGTGAAATCTCTGCGGCAGCACAAAGCGGCAAATCCGAAACCCCCGTCAAACCAGGTGATCCCAACGCCCTGAATTCGGGGCGTTTATCGAGGCATAGGCTACCGTTTCTCGCGGCGGGCCTGTTCACTGTGTTTTGGTTGATTGGTCTTGCAGCTACCGGATTTTTGATCCCTGACCGGATTTTTTCTGCGGAGCCGATGACGGCGAGCACGGTCACACTTTTCATGACCGGAGCGCTTATGCCCGTCCTGCTTGCGTGGATGATTGCCTTGGTGGCGCAGCGTACCGACCCTCTTTTGGAACGGCGATTGGCCGTGCAGCGGGGGCTTGACCGCGCACTGGCACCAATTGATGCAGCTGAACAGAGGCTTGCGGATATCACTGCAAAACTCAAGCGGGAGCTTGTGACGGTTGAGAAAACCGCAGATTTGGCGGAGGAACGTATCCGCCATCTAGAAGATCGGTTTCAGTCTCAGATATCGGACTTGTTTTCGACAACTACCGATGCGGAAGCGAAGGCCGCATCGCTTTGTGATCTGATCCGACGCGAGCGCGAAAAAATGTCAAGCGTCGCCGAGACACTTAAGTCTGATGGAGATGCGCTTTCTGTCCAGGTGCTCGATCTCACGTCGCGGATCAACGATGCGTCTACGCGGACACAGGCCCTTGTGACAGAAAGCACCGCAAAGCTCGGTGCGACCCGTGAAGAGATTGCCGACACGGGGGAAAAGACCCGCGCGGTGGTCATCGATGCGCAGGCACGGCTCTCCGATGAGAATGAACGGCTGGCAGCAATTGGGGCATCGGCAGAAGAAAAACTGTATAACGCCGGGACACAACTCGCCGCAGATGTCGCGTCCTGGCGCACTCGGCTCGAAAGTCTATGCTCATTTGCCAAAGCCTCAGGGTCCGAATTTACCGCACAACTACAAACGCTTGAGGCGCTTTTTCAGGCAACGAATAAACAGGCGCAACAAACAACATCGAACTTTGAAGACCAGGCCAATGCAATTGTCGCGAACGCGGACATTGCACAGGCCAGTGTTCAAGCAGCTACCGATACCTATCAAAATCGCGCGCAGGAAATCTCGGTGGTGGTCGAAGGTACAACACGCCAGTTACAAAACGAAACTGACCGCCTGTATGACGTTCTACAAGCTGCCCATCTCAACACTCACGCGGCGATCGGCGAAACGCGGCTGGTGATGGACGAACAGCGCGAGACGTTGCTGAGCGAAACCCGGAACCTTGCCGAGGATCTGCTAGTGCGTGTCAACCAGGCACTTGATGATTTGCACGCCCGGGCGGACGTCGTTGAACAGAAAGCGACGTCGCAGACCGAACAACTCGCCAACCGTTTTGACACTATGAATAGTCAATTGGAGACACATACCCAGGCGATTGGCCAAACCCTTACTGAGCTTGAAACCTGGCAAAATCGTCAGCAGGAGCGCATGGCCGAAAATGGTGGCCGCATACTCGAAGATATCGATACTGCATCTGCCCATTTCGATCAAAATGTCGAGCGGCTGATCGCTCATATGACCGAGCATGTTCAGGGGCTTGCGCAGCTTATTGAGACTGGTGTCGAAACCAGCGCGAAGGCGCGCGATCAATTCACCCAGCACCAAAATGCCATGATCAATGTCAGCACCCCGGCCGCGCAGACAGTGCGCGCCGCGGGAAGTGAGATCCAGAAACAAACGACAGCCCTCAAGGGTGAAGAGGAGCGCACGCTCGAGGCGCTCAATCGGGTACAAGAGGTCAGCCAGTCGGTTTCGGAACGAGTCGAAACGCTTGACCAGCAGGCCAGGCGACTGTCCGCTCGCTTTGAGACTCTGGATGATACCAGCAAATCCCAGCTTGCAGAAATCACTTCACAGCGCGATGCGCTTGCCGCTGCGCAGCAGGACCTCAGTGAACGGTTGGAACAGACATCGGCCTCAATGACCGAAACCCTGAGTGCCATGCTTAAGGATTTGAACGAGGTCGCTGATATTTCAGACCGGAGTGAGCCTCGGATCAGCAGTCTTTCTGAAACGCTGAAATCGCAAGTGCATGAAATCGAGAATGCCGTGGAGTTTGCTGAAACCCAGGCGAAAACCGGGGCCATCAACATTGGCGGGATTTATCTTGAAACGATGGCACGCGCTCGGCGTCTCACGACAGAAACACTCGATGCCGCCAATGAGGCGACGCGCGCATCACTCGCGACTGTAGAAGAGAGCCTGGCCCAGACCCGGCGGCGGGGCGAGCAAGCGCTCGCTGATCAGCTTGTTTCTGAGCGCAAGGAAATCGAGCGTGTATCCGAAATGATTGAAAGTCGGATTGGCAATGCACTGTCCGGGATTAATCGGGCGATCAAACAAACCCAAATTCATGCGGAGTCGGCTCATCGACGGATTGCCAAAGAGGCAGAAGCCTTGTTGACCAGTCACGATGCGATTACCGAGAGCTTCGAACAGTTCGAAACCCGGTTGGACAGTCGTATCGGCCAAAGCCTCGCAGAAACTGCCGCGCAACTGATCGAAAACCTTTCCTCCGAGTCGGTTGATATTGCCCGGGCGCTGTCGAAGGATGTCTCCGATGGCGAATGGGAGCAATATTTGGCAGGCGATCGATCTTATTTCACCCGCAAGGCTGTTCGGCTTTTGAGCAAAAGTGAGGATAAGCGCGTGCGGCGGCGTTACGAAAGTGACCCTGAGTTCAAGGAAACCGCGCTTGCGTTCCTAAGGGATTTCGAAGCGCTTCTTTCGCGTGCAACCGTTGGAAGCGCGCCTTCGGGTTTGAGCGTCGCGCTGTTGTCGAGTGAAGTTGGGCGGCTCTACACCAGTCTTGCCTCAGCGTTGCATCCCGGACACTAGCTCAGTATTCTGGTTGGAAAGCTTGGCAATCAGATAATCGATATTTTCGTCAGGCATGTCGTCGCCGAACTGCGTCATCAGCCGTTCGATCAGTTGCGTACGAAAGGCCTCGCGATCTTCGGTACCGGTCTCGCGAAGCTGTTTTGATATTGCAATTGCCTCGCGGGCAAGTCCAACGAGCCCCACGGGCATGCCGCATTTGTCAAACAGGCGCTGTACCCCCAAATCACCCTTGTCATTCAAGAGAAGATAGACGTTTCTGAGTGGCACCTTTGCGAGCCGCGACAGCGCATACTCGAAAAACACAACATCTCCGGTGCAAAGAGCCCGCACGACCAGCGTTGGTGTAAGGCGGCCATTCCGACCCAACTGATCAACGAGGGCGTGTACATCGGGCGCATCAGCGTTCCCATCCAAAAGGGCAACTGTCGCCCGCTCTCGGCTTTGCATCACCAGGTCGGCCGCCATATCCGGTCCGAGATTGTGATGTGTCGCAAGGTGATCTCGAATTTTGTCCGAGACCAGGCTGACCAAGCGCTCGGCAATGTCGAGCGGAAGCACTTGGCGTTCGGCCATGGCAGTCGAAATCCGTTTGTCGTTCCCATGGCGATCAAGTGCCTTTGACATTGTCTCTTCGCGAATGTCAGCACCTTCATTTTTGACCATCGCATGGACAACGTCTGAATTTCCATTGTCAACGAGCGCATCGCATATCAATGCGCTGACCTGCGGGCGACTTGCCACCGCGACCTGATGCGTTGCAGGCTTCGTCTTGACGATTTCCAAAAGGTCCTCATCGCTCAAAACATCGCTGACCTTGATAAAAGGAACCGCAACGCTTTCAACATCATTGGCAATGGTGCGGGCGAGGTCGCGAGGGATTGACGGCAAGGTTTTCAGGTTTTCGGCAAGGCTTACCCGGACCTGTTCGGTTACATCTTTGGCCATAACGGCAAAAATCTGCTCGGCCAGCATCCGTTCTTTGATCCCCAGAGCCGATTGATTGTAACTCTGCGCAATCTTTTGAGCCGTTTCCGCGCGCGTCTCGGCCGACGGATCAGCGAGCAATTGCGCAACATCGACCGCAGAGAGGGCATCTTGCTTGGACGCATTCGGATCAGTCATGTTTGTCGATATCCAGGTTGAGAGGAAAAGCGAGGGTTTCCCTTCATTTCCGCCAAGGTAATCAATTTCAGTCGAATGATAGTCGCGCAGCACTTAAGTCCCCGTTAACACTGGTTCGTTGCCCATGTTGACACCTCCACCTGTCAACCAAATTCAAAAATTTCCGATAACCGGTTCGCTTGTCTAAAGAAATTTGCGGATTTTGGGCGCCCCCTCGTAACACAGTTGTGAAAGGCAGATCATGTGCTAGGGTCCTGCCCTTTCATACACGTGATGGGGTTGTTTATGTTTTTTCATCAATTGGTTTTCGGGCGTTCTACCGCAAAGCCAACATCAGACAGACGTAAAAATGGGTCATTCCTCGCCGTCCTTTTTCCTCTCCTGATGGTTCTGCAGGCCGGATCTGCTTCTGCGCAGACGGCGACAGGCCCCTGCCCCCAAATCGGCTTTTCCGACCGCGTGAATGCGACACTCAGCCCTGTCACCACCGCGATATCGAATGTTGTTTTCGCCCAGATACCCATCGTCGCGGCAAAGCCGACCGCCGAGGCGAGCGTAACCGTGCCGCCCACAGTGCTCGACGACCGCAAATCGATTACCTTATCCATGGGCGGGCAATCGGTTACCTATGAAATTGATACTGATGGCACCTATTGCGGCGACCATCACGTGATATCATCGATTGCTGAAATGAGCGCTGCGGACCAGATCGCAACCCGACTTGAGAGTGATTTTGGGGCAAGTGGGCTCATCGTTGAACGCATCGGTTTGTCAAAGCTCCATCTGATCGCACCAACTTCCAGCGGCGCCTCACTCACGAGCGATGGTATCGCCATCGGAAACTTCAAAGACGGTAGCGTTGGCATTCCGTTCATCGTGATCTGGCTCCTCGGTGGAGCAATTTTTTTCACTTTCTACATGGGTTTCATCAATTTTCGCGGGTTCAAGCAAGCGATCAGGGTGGCGTCGGGTCGTTATGATAATCCCAATGACCCTGGCGAGGTTACCCATTTTCAGGCACTGACCGCGGCGCTTTCGGGCACCGTTGGGCTTGGCAATATTGCTGGGGTTGCCGTTGCGATTTCGATTGGTGGTCCCGGAGCGACCTTTTGGATGATCATGGCGGGTCTCTTTGGCATGGCGAGCAAATTCACCGAATGTACGCTCGGCATAAAATACCGCAAAATCAATAAGGAAGGTGTGGTATCGGGCGGACCGATGTACTACCTCACCGCCGGTCTGGCGGAACGCGGCATGGCCGGGTTTGGCAAATTTCTTGCGGTTGTTTTTGCCGTTCTGTGCATCGGTGGCGCGTTTGGTGCCGGAAATATGTTTCAGGTCAACCAGTCCGGCCAACAATTTATGAGCGTCATCATCCCTTTGACCGGCGGGGAAAGCAGCATTTTCTTTGGTCGTCCGTGGGTATATGGGCTTGCATTCGCCTTTTTGACCGGGTTGGTGATCATCGGGGGGATACGGCAAATCACCAAAGTGACCGAACGCCTCGTCCCCTTGATGGCATTCGTATATCTCTCCGCAGCGTTTGTGGTGTTGGGCACCTACTTTGCCGATATTCCCAAAGCATTCGCCATTATTCTCGGGAGTGCGTTCAACTTTGAAGCGGGAATTGGAGCCATCATCGGCGTACTCGTTCAGGGGCTTCGCCGCGCCACATTCTCGAACGAGGCCGGTGTGGGGTCCGCCGCAATTGCGCACTCGGCTGCCAAAACGAGAGAGCCCGTGTCAGAGGGGATGGTTGCCCTCCTCGAACCATTTGTCGACACTGTTGTGATCTGCACGATTACCGCATTGGTCATCATCGTTACCGGATTTTACCAGACCCAATCGATGGACGGCATTATGTTGACGTCCGATGCGTTCAAAAGCGTGATCGGTTGGTTTCCCTATGCGCTTGCGGTGGCGGTGTTGATGTTCGCGTTTTCGACGACCATCACCTGGTTTTATTATGGTCAGCGCTCATTTTTGTTCCTATTCGGCGACAATCGTGCCGCCGACATCAGCTATAAAGCGACATACCTGGTCGTTTTGGTGATTGGGGCGTCAATGAATCTGAGTGCGATCATGGATTTCGCCGATGCCATGCTGCTCGCGATGGCATTCCCGAATATGATCGGCCTCTACATCATGGCTCCTGAGGTGAAACGCATGCTGAAATCATACAAGGAACGCATTCGTTCGGGTGAAATCGTGGAGACAAACCCCCGCGGTGGCGCCAAGGCAGAGCGCGCATGAGGGCTTAATCCAAAGTCCCCTTCGGCGAAAGCCTGGTGACGATTGCCGAAAAATAGTCACAACTTGTTCAGGTCCCCTACAAATTTGTCGGACTATATCCTATATCACCGTAATCCGAGGTCTCGGCGTGCCGGGGTGCGGATTGATTGAGGAGACAATCCTATGCCGTCAGGAAATCAAATCACCGCGCTCGGTGCGAGGGTCAGCACTCTGTTTCGGGCGGCTTCCTGCGCATTGGCGCTCGCAGCGGCGTTTTCTTTATTGGCCACCCCTTTTCCAAGCGTGGCGGCAGCACAGATCACGAAGGCGGACGAAGAGCAGGCTCTTGAGTTCACCAAGTCACTGTCAGAACGCGCATTCGCGGTGTTGCGCGACGCGAGCATTTCGCCAAGAGAACGCGATCTCGAGTTTCGACGCTTGCTTCGCGATGGAGTGGCGGTCGATGTCGTCGGCAACTTACTCCTCGGGCATTATCGAAAGGTGATGAACCGCGAGCAGTATGATCGATATCATGAAGTTTTTCCCGATTTTCTGATAAAGCGCTACACCGATAATATCCTTGAGATCGGTGACGAAAGGGTGGTGTTTGAGTCAACAACACCCTTCAAGACGCGGACCGTTTTCGTGAGGACCCGGCTCGAAAGTGCTGATGGCGCGCGAATTGCGAATGCGGATTGGCGCATCCAGAAAATGGGCGAAGGCGATTTTAAGGTGATCGATGTCGCCATCGAAGGGATTTCCCTTGCCCGAACGATACGGGATCAATTTCGCCACCAAATCCAAAGAGATGGATTTGACGTATTTATTGACAGCATCGCGAAGGAAGCCGCGCAAGTGAGCTATCGCGGGTAGTTGATCGAAAACATCCCGGCTTATCAAGCACTTCGCCTTCAAATCACACCACGTAACGCCCTCCAATAATCCCCCCTCAGCTTCGATACAAAACCACAAAAAGAGCCTATACAAATGACGAGCGATGCCGGAACCAATACGCACGAGAAACGTACCGAGGACGCTCCAGAGGGATCAGATGCGCCGCTTTTGCACCTGGTGTTTGGCGGTCGGGTGAAAGACCCATCAACGCTCGATTTTCAGTCTTTGGAAGACATCGATATAGTTGGTATTTTTCCGAATTATGCATCCGCAAGACATGCCTGGCAATCCGCCGCCCACCGCACTGTGGATGACGCGATGACGAAGTATGTAATCGTGCACCTTCACCGTTTGCTCGATCCGGATCATGAGGACGGATGATCAAGCTGCGAAAGCTCTTTCAAGGCGATTGACATAAAAAAAAGACCGAGCCCCAAAGCCCGGTCTTTTTCTTTTATCTTCTGGTCTAAAAGATCAAGCAGCCCTGATCTGTTCGAGGAAATTGCGAACTTCTTTTCGCAACGTCTCTGACTGCTGAGAAAGCTCCCTCGCCGCTGATAGCGATTGTTCAGCTGCGCGACCTGTCTCATCACTTGCTTCGCGAACCTGAGCGATATTCTGTGCGACTTCACTTGTTCCCCGTGCAGCTTCCTGAGTGTTGCGCGCAATTTCCTGCGTTGCGGCGGTCTGCTCTTGAACCGAATGGGTGACATTCGTCGAAATCGTATTCATCTCTTCAATCGTTTCACGGATTGCCGCAATCGCGCCAACCGCATCCCCCGTATTCGATTGAATGCTGCTGACCTGCTGAGCAATTTCTTCGGTCGCCTTCGCAGTTTGGTTGGCCAAAGACTTTACCTCACTCGCCACAACCGCAAAGCCTTTGCCGGCATCACCAGCCCGCGCCGCTTCAATCGTTGCGTTTAGCGCCAGAAGATTGGTTTGCTCGGCGATGCTCTGAATAAGCTCGACAATTTCACCAATCCGCTGGGCATCCCCCGCCAGACCTTTCACGATCGTATCGGTCCGCTCCGATTTGGATACAGCCTGCGACGAAATCTGGTTTGAATTGTCGACATTGCTCCGCACGAGATCGATTGAAACGCTCATTTCCTCACTCGCACCGGCGACGGCCTGCACATTTTGACTTGCCTGTTCAGCTGCGGATGCCACGGACACACTACGCCCGCTTGTATTATCGGCTGCCTCAGCGACGGAGCGTGCGCTCGCTTCGATTTGTGTGGCTGCCGATGCAACCGTTTCGACGACATGCATCACGCTCGTTTCAAACTGGTCTGCCATAGCCGCCAATGCGCGCTTTTTCTCGGCTTCCGCTTGCGCCTGACTTCGCTCTTCAGCCTGACGAGCGGCTTCTTGACGTTGCATTTCCTCGGCCTGGCGCTCAGCTTCGGCCTCCAGTTGCGCTCGTTGCTGTTCCTGTTGTTCCGCCCGCAGTTCCTGGATTTCAAGCATGTTGGTTTTGAACACCTGAACCGTTTTTGCCATTTCGCCGATCTCATCTCCCCGGTCCTGGCATGGGATTGCTACATCGCCCTCTTCATTTTCACTCAATCGTGTCATCGCATTTTTAATTGACAGGATCGGGCCGGTGAGCCCCTTCCCACTAATTATGGATACGGCAATCCCGAGAAACAGCGCGACTCCCGCCACGACCATGGTGACATTGATGCGATTGGCGATTTCCGCGCTTTCCGACTCGCCTTCGGCAATCAGCGAGGCGCTGACACCGTCACCAACTTTCACCAGGCCACGCACAAACTGAGGGCCCGCCTCCGATAAACCCGTTTCAATGAGGCGATTTCGCTGGAGTGTTTTATCAACGAGTAGATTAAATGTGTCAGAATAGGTAATGGCGCCCTCGATGACCTGATCCGCGAGCGCGATGACTGCCGACCCTTCGGCGGCTTCGTAAAGGTCGTTCAGATGTTCTTCGAAATCGCTATTTGCCATTGCCGCCAGGGATGCAATTTCCGTTTCATTTTGGGCGATAAATTTTTGTACGGCGACACGTCCAAGCAAAAAGCTCGTGTAAGCCCCTGAGGCGGCGCGTGCGGCGGCGACATTTCCCGATTCGAAAGCCGTTGAGAGGATAATATCAAGCTCGGCTGATAGTTTTGGACCAAGCTGGTGAAGCGTTTCAGTTTGCATTGTTTCCAGCTCGAACTGAAGCTTCGCAACACTCTTAAACGTGTTCAGATAAGCTGTGTAATCATCCCGAAGCCGCACCAACTGAGCGTTGATTGGCGTTCCTTCCGTCCGCACGATTGAGACATTGAGCTGTTTCTCAAGCGCCGACAGTTGCGTTTCGGCCGCGCGCAACATTTCCGCATTTGGCTTGACGACAAAGGCCTGTACGGCATTCTCAGCAAGGAGAGCATCGCGCTGGAGCTGTGTGGATTGCGCTCCAAGTTTCGTACTCTCCACGAAATTTGTGAAGGTCGTACCTGACGAACTCAACCCGAGAGCCATATATGCCGCAAGACAAAGAAAGGGGATGACCGCCAGCGCGAAGCCAAACTGAAGCTGCTTTTGAATGCTGAACTTTGAAAGAGAGCTCAGAATATTCTGAAATTGAACACCACCAACTTTGGTTCGGTCCTGATTTGATCCACTCGTCAGCATTGCGCTCATGATTGCCTCCTGCTCCCTGCCTCACGTGGCGGCTTTCCCTTGTGAAAACAGGGTCACCCATCTGTGGTTTTCGGCGATTGACGCCACCCAAGTGATCGTCAGCGCCTCTACATCCATCCTGTGGTTATCCTCATGCCCGAGTGCTTGCCTTTCCGAGGCAGCACAGCACACTGATTACAACCCTAGGTACGTTGTTAACTGTGATGCCGCACATGTGCTTAAAATTCGGTAAGCAAAACGAGCCTTGGTTGCCTTCATCTGATATTTTCTGTTTTTGTGATCGGCGATACGAGCTCAGGGAGAGTATTTGATGATGTCGCGTGTTGAGCAGATTATAAATCTACTGGCTGGTGGGTTCATTTTTCTCTTCGGTAGTGTTCTGCTGGTTGCCTTGGTCCTGTACGTTATCGACCGAACGCAGAAGACCCATACGATTCGCCGAAACTATCCCCTGATCGGGCGGTTTCGCTATCTGTTCGAACACCTGGGGGAATATTTTCGGCAGTATTTCTTTGCAATGGACAGGGAAGAGCTGCCCTTTAACCGGGCGCAAAGGAGCTGGGTCTATCGGGCGGCCAAGAATGTCAACAATACCATCGCTTTCGGAAGCACGCGCGACCTTACCCCCGAAGGGACTTTGATTTTTGCAAATTGTGCTTTTCCCATTCTCGATGACGAGGCTTGCGCACCCTCAACAATTGAATATGGCCCCCATTGCCGCCATCCCTTTCGAACAGCATCGTTTTTCAATGTATCCGCCATGAGCTATGGCTCATTATCGGCACCTGCGATCAAGGCGCTATCCCATGGCGCGAACCAAGCGGGGAGTTGGTTGAATACGGGCGAAGGTGGGTTGAGCGACCACCATATGTCGGGCGGATGCGATATCGTATTTCAAATCGGAACCGCCAAATATGGTGTCCGCGATGAAAACGGAAATCTAAGCGATGACAAATTGCGCGAAGTGGCCGCTCATCCCGAAGTGCGTATGTTTGAAATTAAGCTTAGCCAGGGCGCAAAGCCCGGCAAAGGCGGCATACTGCCCGCTGAGAAAGTCACCGAGGAGATTGCCCGGATTCGCGGCATCCCCGCCGGGAAGGCCTCAATCAGCCCCAACCGCCACCCCGAAATCGATAGCCCCGAATCGCTTTTGGATATGGTTGCGCATGTCCGCGAAGTTTCGGGGAAACCCGTGGGTTTCAAATCCGTTATGGGCGACTTCGAATGGTTCGCTGATCTGTTGCGGGAGATCCGGGCACGTGGCCGCGAGAGTGCGCCGGATTTTATCACCATCGATAGTGCGGATGGGGGAACAGGCGCCGCCCCATCGAGCCTGATGGATTATATGGGGCTGACCATCCAGGAAGCGCTGCCCCAGGTGGTCAATATGATCCGTGATGCTGACTTGGGGGACCGGATCCGAGTGATTGCTTCGGGCAAGTTGCTAACACCCTCTTTAGTTGCATGGGCGCTTTGCACCGGTGCCGCCGCGGTCAACTGCGGGCGCGGGTTCATGTTCGCCCTCGGTTGTATCCAGTCGTTAAAGTGCAATGAAAATACCTGCCCTACCGGCATTGCGACCCACCGCAAGGACTTGCTAAAGGGTCTCGATCCGATGACGAAAGCAGAACGCGTCGCTCACTATGCGACGAACATGATCAAGGAAGTATCGGTCATTGCGCGTTCCTGCGGGGTTGCCGAACCGCGCGCGCTTAACCGAACCCATGCTCGTATGGTCGTCGACGAATATCACTCGGTATCGCTTGAAGAACTTTATGCCAAGCAGGGCCCGGTTGTTCTGCCCCCGTTACCCTTACGCGCAGACCATCAGCAGATCGGATAGGGGAAAGAAACCACTTGCGCCCAGGAGTCTGATTTCATTATTGCTTTTGAAAAATATTGACCGGATAACCTCACAAAGCGGGGTTGACGGCACAGTACAGATTTCGCGCTAGATGACGAGGGAAAGACACATGGCGACACCGATTGAAGACCAGAAACGCACCTATGTCGGGGTTATGCGTTTGGTGAAAATTTCGAGCGTACTCATCATCCTGTTGATGGTAATCCTGGCGGCCACACTTCTCTAATCGAGATGGTTCACGGGATCCTTCCCGTCGGTATGATCGTTTGAAATTTGCTCAGCCGGCGGTTTCATCGCAGCGGCTTCCTCGCGAAGCCATTCAACAAATCGGGCAACCTTGGGCAAACGCCAGCGATCCATTGGGGCCACCAGATAATAGGCGAAATTGACCGGCTGTTCGTCTGCAAATGGCCTTACGAGCCGGCCATGCTCAATATCGTCGGCTGCAATCGTGTGCTTCGCCAATGCGACGCCTTTTCCAGCAACGGCGGCTTCGATAGCAAGGTTCGACTGATTGAAGTGAAGGCCTCTGTCGCCCTCAATATCGCCAACACCTGCAGCACGGAGCCACATCGACCAGGTGGGGCAGCTTTCGTCCTCGATTGAGCTATCATCGTGAATGAGGATGAGATCGCGCAAACCCTGCGGTGTTTCAAGCCCACCTGACGCATATAGATCGGGGCTGCATACCGGCGATACGGCCTCATCAATCAGTCGCTCGCTTAAGAGTTGCGGGTAATCCCCTGCCCCATAACGGATCGCCAGATCGATATTGTCCTGACCAAAATTGACAAGCGCGTTTGACGCATCGATACGTACGTCCATGTCTGGGACAGAATTATAAAACCGCTCTATCCTCGGAACGAGCCACTTCGAGGCAAATGAGGGCGCAACACTCACCGTCAGCATGTCCGAGCGCTGGGTCAACTGTAACAGCCGGACGACTTCCTCGAATTGCAGGAACCCTTCCCGCAGGGCGGGTAGAGCAAGTTGAGCCTCATGGGTCAGCTCAAGTCCACGGGTCTGGCGCTTAAACAGAACGACGCCAAGCGTATCTTCGAGCGCGCGGATCTGTTGGCTGACGGCTGCCGGCGTCACCGCGAGTTCATCAGCGGCAAGCTTGAAGCTTAAATGCCGTGCCGCCGCATCGAATACCCGAAGGGCATTGAGTGGTAGTTGACCCCTACGCATCGCCCATCGTCATCCCTAACCGAACCGACCAGGAATGTGGCCTCGTGGCCTGCACATTGCAAGCATCAGTGCGCGAGCCCAAACTCCGACCGTCTCCGTGGCAGGAAAAAAGGTCCGACCCGCAATAAAAAACGGGCCAGTCATAGACTGACCCGTCTTTGGAGTGCGTTAGGGTCTTTGCCCTGGATCAAGCTATGATCGGTTAGGCCGCCAAACGACGCTTGCGCCGCATTTGCATGCCAAGCAGACCAAGACCCAGAAGTGCAAGGGCACCCGGTTCATTGACATCGACCGCTTCAGCGATCAGCGCATCGATCTGGAAAGCAAAGCGCGAGTTCGGGCTCGCATCAATCGTACCTGTCCAGTCAGCAACAGCGGTACCGCTCACGGAAAATGTGCTGCCTAAATCTTCGAGAATCTCAAAGTTTACGAAGTCGTCACCTAGGTTCGCCGTAATGGGGGCGAGGTCAGTACCCCCGACAGGACCAATATCGACAGTCAATGCAAAGTCATCAGGAAGGCCTGAACGCGCAGTGTTGCGGACATAGCCGCCAAACCCTGCAAACTTATCCGTCGTGGTGAGCGCTTGCGATACAGTGGCATCGCCCCAGGTGAAGGTCAGCGTGGCGCCGTCGAATTCATAGCTCCAATCGATTTCCGCGCCCGCAGTCCAGGTAAAGTCCGCAGTGGTGATGCCATTAAAGCCGACATCACGGCCGCGCGTTCCGTTGCTGGTCTGGTCGAATTTGGCAAAGCCAGCTTCGCCAAGCGGAACAGGGGTAGCCATTGCGGTCGTGCTCATCAAAGCACATCCGGTAACGATCGAAGCCAAAGTGATAAGTGATTTCATTGCGTCCTCCTCGGGTCTAACAGGTGATGACCGTTGAGGAGCAAATTGCATGCCAATATGCAATAATCTGGGCAAACCTGCGGAAATAGGGTGATACGACGGTTAAGTGCTGCGGATATTTTTGGTGTGCGCCTGATTATGTAAAAGATTTCGACAGTCGTTTTCGGCGCATGTGCGGTTTTGAAACAGCCTCTGTGTCAACAATGCAGCTAGGAGGCTGCCTTTATATAAAGGCAGCCCGACGAACTTCATCGCCCGAAAGGTGAATCCCACATTCCTGCTTTGCGCTATTGCGCCAGCGTCCGGCACGATAATCCTCGCCGTCAGCCACGGGCGTTGTGCATGGCATGCAGCCGATCGACGGATAACCCTGGGCCTCTAGGGGGTGGCGCGGCAGTTCATAAGCATCGAAATAGCCGTTGATCTGCTCGCGTGAAAAAGAGGCAAGCGGGTTCACCTTGAGCCGTCCATCCTGGAGTTCGAAGATAGGCATGTCATGGCGGGTTTCAGCCTGAAAGGATTTCCGCCCGGAAATCCAGACATCGACACCCGTCAGAGCGCGCTCGAGCGGCTCAACCTTGCGAATGAAACAACACCGGTTCGCCTGGCGATACCAGAGCGTGCCATCATGATCCGCCTCCGCCAAATGCGCAGGCCGCGGCATGAACGTACGAACATGGGCAAGGCCAAGCTTTTTTACGAGGGTGTCACGATAGGTGAGTGTTTCCCCGAACAGCTTGCCGGTGTTGACAAAAATCACATCCGTCGCCGGATTTACATCGGCAATCAGCGCCAGCAAAACCGCGGACTCGGTACCGAACGACGAAACCGCGCTGACCTGATACCCTTCGAATTCCTCACCAAGAACATGCTCGAGGATATATTCAGCAGACTTTCCCTCGTATGCTTCATTCAAGCGGTCAACATCGCTTTGGGTAAAGTTCGTCATATACCATCCCCCAGGGACGCCAGTGCATCACCACCCCCTTGTCCCTCACTGCGCAATTTGTGGACAGGCAGCCGTTCATCCGACGCTGACTGATAAACGAGAGAATACCGCTCGACAGCGCGGGCAACCGCGCCATCGCTGACACCGGGTGCCAAAACCATACTGTCAAACCCGCACCGGACCATGAAACCGACCTGGTCCACCAAGATATCGCCAACAGCACGAATTTCGCCGCGATAACCGAACCGATCGCGTAGTATCCTGGCCTGGGAATAGGCGCGTCCATCGCTGAACTTTGGAAAGGTCAACAGGATGATTTCAATGTCACCCAGCAACGTTTCGAGCGCAACAACATCATCGGCAGGTTCAAGAACCACGCCGACCCATGTCGTTACGGCTTTCACCTTCGAGAAAAGCGCATCCACAGCGCCAAACGGCACAATAACATGTGCGTTCGCATCGAGTGCGCTGACATCGGTGTCGTCGGCAGAAAGCGCTTGCCATTCGACAGGCGAGCTCTGCGAGAAACTAAGCAGCGTCATAAAGCGCCTCTTTGAACGGAGCGAGGCCTACCCGACGGTAGGTCTCCAAAAAACTTTCATTGTCAACGCGCGATCCAAGGTAGGTTTGAATCACCGTTTCAACCGCATCGACGATTTCATCGGCACCAAAGCCAGGACCGGTGACCTGGGCAAGAGCCGCATCTTCAGCACCTGACCCCCCCAGCATGAGCTGGTAATTTTCAACGCCGCGGCGGTCGACGCCCAAAATGCCGATATGGCCAGCATGATGATGGCCGCAGGCATTGATACAGCCTGAAATCTTGATCTTGAGATCACCGATGTCATGCAGTCGATTGATATCATCATAGCGCTGGCTGATCGCCTGCTGGATCGGGATCGAACGCGCGGTGGCAAGCGCGCAATAATCCATGCCGGGACAGCTGATCATATCGGTCAGAAGCCCGATATTGCCTGTGGCAAGACCCGCACCAACGAGCCTGGACCAAATATCATAGAGCTTGCCTTTGGCCACATGGGGCAAGACCAGGTTTTGTTCATGCGTCACCCTGATTTCGCTCAGGCTCGCCTCATCTGAGAGGTCAGCCACCAGCTCCATCTGCTCTGCCGTGGCGTCGCCTGCAATTCCATCGTGCGGTTTCAGCGAGATCGTAAGGCTAACATGACCTGGGCTGCGGTGCGCATGGGTGTTGCGCTCAACCCAGCGAGAAAAATCGGTGTTTCCCGCGATATGGCGATCGAATTCACCGGTTGCGTCAGTCTCGTCAGCCAAATCAGGCGCGCCAAAGAAGGCAGCGATCCGCGCGAAATCAGACCACGCCGCGTCCACACCCGCTTCGCGTACATGCGGCCACTCTTCTTCCACCTGGCGAGCGAATTCGTCGGCACCGAGGGCATGAACCAAAATCTTGATCCGCGCTTTATACTTGTTATCGCGACGGCCAAATCGGTTATAAACCCTCAGGATCGCCTCAAGGTAACTCAAAAGCTCCCGCTCGGGGATAAAGTCACGGATGCGTTGTCCAATCATGGGGGTGCGCCCCATGCCGCCGCCCACAAACACCTCAAATCCGGTTTCACCTGCGTCGGATTCGACCAGCTTCAGTCCGATATCATGAAGCCGGATCGCGGCGCGGTCCTGTTTCGCGGCAGTCACAGCGATTTTGAACTTGCGCGGCAAAAAGGAGAACTCAGGGTGCAGGCTCGACCATTGCCGGATCAATTCAGCATAGGGTCTGGGGTCCTTAACCTCGTCGGCTGCGGCCCCCGCAAACTGGTCCGTTGTGATATTACGAATACAGTTTCCTGAGGTTTGAATCGCGTGCATTTCAACCGATGCAAGGTCCGCCAGGATGTCGGGCGCGTCTTGGAGCTTGATCCAATTGTATTGGATGTTCTGCCGCGTGGTGAAATGGCCGTAGCCCTTGTCATACCGCCGAGCGATACTCGCCAGCATACGCAATTGCGCTGATGACAATGTGCCATAGGGGATCGCGACCCGCAGCATATAGGCATGAAGCTGCAGATAGAGCCCATTCATCAGACGCAGCGGCTTGAACTGATCCTCGGTCAATTCACCCGCGAGACGGCGCGTGACCTGATCGCGAAAATCCTCAACGCGCTCGTTGACGAACCGATGGTCAAACTCATCATATTGATACATGGCTAAGCTCCCGCAGTTTCGGGGGTTTGGGTCGTGTCAGCAGCGGATCTTGCCTGGTTCCCAAGGTCCTGACGGACGGTTGGACCCATTGCGCGAATCCGCTCTCGATTGCCGGTGGGCCAGGGACTTCCGGTTTCCAGAGTTACCGGGATCACCTCGGTTTCGACGACCTGTCCTCGTTTCACCGCCTCGGATGCGAGCGCTTCAAGCTTTGCGATACCCGGTTCGTCGTGGGCAATCTGCGAGGCTGCGACATCAGCGACCCATTCCCCGGTCGCGGCGAGGTATACGACGTCGCCGGTCGTGAGACTGTTCGCCGTCAGAACCGCGGGGGGCGAAAATTTACCACTCATTCTGTATCCCTTTCGCGCTCAAGCTTGCTCTGAAAGACTTGCAAACGCTGACTGCGCGAGTGCTAATACCGCCTCATCACGCTTGGCCGCATCTGGCGCCACCCCGACAACCTCACCGATGATGAATAACGAGGGGGCCACGACAACATGATCGGAAAGGCTGAGCGGCAATTCTGCCAGTGTCGTAAACAAAGAACGCATGTTTTTGCGCGTTCCGTTCTCAATCACCGCAACGGGCGTTTGCGGCGCCAGGCCATCGGCGATCAGCTTTTCCGACATGTCGGTAGCGGCACCGAGGCCCATATACACAACCAGCGTTCGCCCGGGTCCAGCGAGCCCTTTCCAGTCTGCATCTTTCAAATCGCGCCGTTGCCCCGCAACGAAGGTGACCGCACTTGCATGGTCGCGATGGGTCAACGGCTTGCCGATCGCGGCGGCGCACCCGCTCGCTGCGGTAATACCAGGTACAACCTCAACAGGAACGCCCTTCGCGGTGAGCGCTTCAACCTCTTCCCCTCCGCGACCAAAGATAAAGGGGTCGCCGCCTTTGAGTCGCACGACGAGACCACCTTCGGCAGCTTCCTCCGCCAAAATCTCAGCAATTTGCGGTTGCGGCACGCTATGGTTTGCGCGCGATTTACCAACGAAAATACGTTTCGCATCCCGGCGGGCGAGATCTAAGATCTCGTTCGTAACGAGCTTATCGTAAACAATCACATCGGCGGCACCGAGCAAACGATGCGCTTTCAGGGTCAAAAGATCAGGGTCACCAGGCCCCGCGCCGACGATGGCGACCCGTCCCTCTTCCGGTTTTCCATTGGCAAAGCTTTCAAGCTCACTACGCAGAGCCTTGGCCGCACCACCCGCATCAAGAGCAACAGATGAGAGC
>JBCDDR010000007.1:0-26995 GCA_039180205.1 Pseudomonadota bacterium
GAGGGTCGTTCCACCACACCGCGAACTGCCGCGCTTTTCCGGTTTATAGATAGCGTTTGAGGTGGCGACTCAGTGGCGTGCGCGTTTCGGTCATCGGAGTCGCGACGCAACATGATCGGCGGCAGGCACGGATCACTGGTTCCGCTTCCGTAGTTGGCGGATTTGCCTGGGCTAGGTCCCAATTAAATTTTGAGATCCGGTGCGGAGGCTGCTAAGCAGGAACCCGATTAAGCCAAACTGTTAGGCTTGCGAGGGGAGTTTCGCAAAGGAAAACCAGAACTCGTCAATGCGCCTCGCAAAGTTGATATAGCCGTCGATACTGTTTGGTTTCCTCACATAGCAGTTTGCGTGATAATCATAGCAACGTATGATATCTTCGGGGGCCTGTGAGGAAGACAATACCATCACGGGAATGCGTTTCAAAATACCGTCGGTCTTAATGGCATTCAAGACCGCGAAACCGCTCAATTTTGGCAGGTTTAAATCCAGCAGAATAATATCGGGAAAAGCGCCTTCGCCTTCCGTTTTACTTCGGTCGAGAACACTCAGCGCTTGAACGCCATCGCTGGCAACCGTGATGTTCGAGTCAATCTTACACTCATTCAGGCTTTCTCGGGTCAGAACAACATCGCCGGGATTATCCTCGACAAGTAGGATGTTGACGGCGTGGGTTGACATCTTCGGTCCAATCAATTCGGTCAGTATTTTTTGACCGGTTCAGGCACGCTGCAGCGAAAAGCAAAAACGCGCACCGTCCTGATGTGTCTCATCGAGCCAAAGTTCACCACCATGACGTTCGACTAGGCGGCGGGAAATTGCCAGACCTATGCCTGTCCCCGTAATTCCATCGTCGCGGCTTAATCGCTTAAATAGTTCGAAAACTCGTTCTTTGTAGGCTGGGTCGATCCCGATACCATTATCGGTAACGCGTACGATCACTCTATCGCCCTGATCCAAGGTATCGATCTTAATCTTTAGAGGTCGATCACTCCGAAACTTGATCGCATTATGAACCAAATTCTGGAACACTCTCCCTAGCTGCTTAGGGTCCCCCAATACAACTGGAAAAGAAGAAAGCTCGAAATCGGCCTTTTGTTCACCCTGCGCCTCGTTCAAAATTTCCCGCACATTCTCGACGACTTCGGAAAGCTGGACTGGCTTCTGCTTCATCTCCATGCGCCCGACACGCGAGTAGTTCAGCAAATCATCGAGCAGATTTTGCATCCTGCGCGCGCCATCCACCGCGAAATTCAGAAACTCCAAACCGGTTTCGTCAAGGTTATCCGCATATCGACGGGAAATCAGTTCGCAATAGCTCGCAACCATACGAAGTGGTTCCTGAAGGTCGTGTGAGGCGACGTAGGCGAATTGTTCCAATTCTTCATTTGAACGCTTGAGTTCTTTCGCCTGTTCAACGAGCTTTTCCTGGGCGAGCTTCAAATCGGTAATGTCAGTTGAGGTGACGAGCACAAACCGCTCACCCGTCACCGGGTCTGTATAGGGTGTTTTGTCGGTTTGAACCCAACCGGCGCTGGCATCACGAGGTGTGTAGGCTTCAATAATGCCGTGCTTGGGCTCGCCGGAGTTAATCACCTCCAGATCATCGAGATGGTATTTTTTGGCGAGGTCGGGAAACAGGTCATACGTATTCTGACCCTCGGCCTCCTCGACCGACATATTCATCGAATCCGCCGCGGTTTTATTCAATTTCAGGATCCGGTTCGTCTCGTCTTTGAACCAGACACGGCTGGGAATATTATCAAAGATCAGCCGAAGCTGGTCTTCGTTGACACGCGCATTGCTCTGCGCCTCCATCAGCGCACTGACATCATTATGGGCACCCAAAAGGCGGATCGGTTCGCCCGCTTCGTTGCGTATAACGAGACCACGACAACGCACCCAGACCGTGGAGCCATTTTTATGTTTATAGCGCACAACCTGATCATACGGATGATCCGGGTCCGCACACGATTGTTCGAAATTGTCCAGAGCAAGCTGAAGATCATCGGGGTGGATATTTTTCTGCCACCATTCCGCCGTATGCGGAATTTCATCAACTTCATACCCAAAAAGGGCCTTGAATTTTGGACTTAGCCATTCCTGTTCAGGGTTTTCGATATCCCAATACCAAAGCCCATCAAGACAGCCTTCATCAAGGAAACTGAACACTTGGCGACTGGAGCGAACGAGCTCAAGAAGCTCGCGCTCGAGATAATGTTTCTCTTCCGTATCCTGTTTTTGTGCCGCTGCGTTCGTCATCTTTATCGCTGTCCTTTGGTATCAGTTGCGATTGCCGGAGCGACTGCAAAAATACGACCCAATTCTAGGCCGTATATGCGGTCACGACCTAAACCTTTACAATCCGTTTACCTGATTTGCGCAAATACAGTTAAAAAAAGATTAGTACAGATAAAAAATATTCTAAAAAGCGAAAAGCTTGGGCGCTGGCCTAATCAGAAATTATCCGGGCTAGTCAAAGATTAAATGGGGAAATTTGCGTCTTGCAGTCGATCGGATCGCCTTTGCGATTGTATCAAACGCTTTGTCGCTGGGGGTTGATGCCCGCCAAACAAGCGCGATCGAACGCAATATTTGTCGGTTTCTGATTGGCCTTGCGACAACGTCGCTGCCAGGAGATATCTCTGTTTGCGCATAAATGGCGGGGAGGAAAGTAATGCCCATGCCCATCCCAACCATCTGACGCAACGCGTCGAGACTGGTACCCTCATAATCCTGCCTCAGGCGGGCGCCGAATTCATTGCAAAGCTGCCCCACCTGATCATGCAAATGGTAGCGCGGGCTTACGCTCAGCACATCCTGACCCCTGAGGTCTTCCACTTCCACAGTATCACGCCGGGCAAAACTATGATCGCTTGCAACCGCGAGCCAAAGCGGTTCACGAAACAACCTGCGGACCTCAAACCCACTGTGTGATACCGGAAGCTGCGCCAGGATGAGGTCGTGAACGCCGCGCTCAAGCTCACTCGATAATTCTCGCGGTGCCGCCTCGCGGATGTATAGTTTGAGTTCCGGGAAAGACTTGTGCAGATCAGCAACGACATGCGGTAGAAGGTAAGGCCCGAGGGTCGCCTTTGCGCCAAGCCGGATGGTTCCCGATAGCGAAGATCCGGTCATACGGGCGACATCAATGATCGACTGCACATCGTTCAGAACCTGACGCGCGCGTGACGCGACCTCGCGACCTTGCACGGTCAGCGTCGCGCCGCGCGGACGCCGCTCAACAAGCGTCGTTCCCAGGGCCAATTCCAGGTTCTGTATTTGCGCACTCAAAGAAGGCTCGGTGACGCCGGCGCGTTCAGCGGCAATCCGAAAGTGCCCGGCCTCCTCCAGAGACAGCAGATAGTGAAGTTGTTTGAGTGTGACGGGGTGTGAAAGCAAAGTTGGGATCCTAACCTTGGCATCGCAGATTGAGCCGTTGATAGGAATATCCGATCAAAAATAATTTTTTTCAAATGAAAAAGCTATTGATTATTCACTATATCCTGCCACCTCCCACGTTGATGTCGCAATCCTGTGCGAACGCGAGCTAAAGGAAATGGGATTTGTGTGCATCTCGCTCAGGGTTTGGCATATACCCAAACCGATCCGCGATGGTGATGGCAATAAAGGTGATTGAACGCGATGACTGAACCGAAGCTGACCCGGGCAAAAGCCGTTCAGAAAAGCCATTATGAGCTGACACCGGAAGAAATTATTGCTCTGGTCAAAAAGATATTGGCGCCGGAAAAGGCGTTTTACTGGCTTGCAGCTATCTACGGTCTTGGTATCAGCTTGCTCACGCTCGCCGTGCCGATTTCGGTTCAAATGCTGATCAATACGGTTGCAAATACGGGGTTGACCACGCCGCTTGTCATTCTGACGATCACGCTTTTCGCGGTGCTCGTCGCATCCAATCTATTGACCGCACTTCGTATTCATCTGATGGAAATTTTTGGTCGTCGCTTTTACGCCCGCATGGTCTCCGAGATCACGCTGAAAACGCTTTATGCGCGAAATCCATTTCTTATGGATCAAGGCAAACTTCCGTTATTCAATCGATATTTTGATATCGTTATCATTCAAAAAGCAATTCCCTACCTGCTGATCGGGGGCTTTGCGACCATCCTCCAGGGCGTCGTTGGGTTTGTTGTTGTGTCGCTTTATCATCCGCTGTTCTTCGTGTTCAATATCGTCGTCTGGGGCTTGCTCTGGTTAGTGTGGGTGATCTGGGGTCGTCGGGCGATGACGACCGGTGTGGCACTGTCGCACGCAAAACATAACGCCGCCGCCTGGTTGGAAGCTTTGGGGGCGTCGAATGGGTATTTCAAGTCGAAGCGGCATATCGACTATGCGCTCGATGAAACCGATGCCTACACAGGAAATTACATCCAAAAACACAAAAAGCATTTTCGTCAGCATTTCTCCCAGACGGTCGCCTTTTTGTTTGTTTACGCCATCGCAAGTGCTGGGCTTTTGGGAATTGGCGGGTGGCTTGTCATTCAAGCACAGCTTTCGCTTGGCCAGCTCGTCGCTGCGGAATTAATCCTTTCGGCGGTATTCTCCGGCGTTGCTCAACTGGGCACTTACTTCAATTCATTTTACGACCTGTGTGCAGCCTCTGAAGAACTTTCGCTGTTGGACAACATCGAACTTGAAGACCCGGACAGGTTTAAGGATTTCGGTGAAAAAGATGGCGCGGCGGGCCTTGAGCAAAGCTTATCCGCCGACCTTGTTTTCAATAACGTCCGCGGCACAGCGCGTACCCGAAAAGCGAGCTTTTCGTTTTCAATCGATCGCGGGAGCCGTTTGATGGCGTCGGCCGAAAATGCGGGGGTCAAGCGCTTATTCACCGATTTATTGAAACGCCATACGGCGCCTGAGGGGGGCTATCTTTCGCTTGGCGGCGTGGATATCGCATCTGTCGATACCCGCATCCTTCGTCAACACATCATTATCCTCGATCGACCGGCGTTCGTTGACATGTCTATTCGGGATTACCTGGACTTGGCGTCCGCCGATAAACGATCTGACCGGGTCTTCAAAGTTCTGGACGCCGTTGGTTTGGAAGATAGCATTGCCGAACTTGAAGAGGGCCTGGATACGAAGCTGACACAAACCGGCTGGCCGCTTTCGGTTTCAGAGACATTGAAGCTGAAACTGGCCGCATCACTCCTTGCGCGGCCACGGGTGCTTATATTGAGCGAATTGTTTGATGTGTTGAGCGAAGGGTGCCTGTTGGCCGCGGTGGATGCGATTTCTGATGATCGGGATATGACACTGATTTACTTTTCAAATCGGGCGCGGCCTTTAGGTTTCGAACGTTTTTTCTGGCTGGGCCGCTCTTCTCAACATTTTTTCGACCGGTTCAGCGATTTCCAACTACATCAGGAAAGTGCGCGTCCAGGAACGCTCGCCGGGGAATCCAGTTCTGAAGAAGGACCGGCGCGCCTTTTGCCGCCGCTTGGGTCTGCGTCTTCGAGCGATGCAGACGATGAGCGGAACGTCGACGCAGGTCGAGAGGGATAGAGATATGCCATTTCGTGAACAACATATCGAACATTTCACAACATTGGACTCGATCCGGGTTCCCAGCATCGTACGCGTGGTTGCGATCCTCCTGGTGACGAGCTTTTTCGCGGTCGCGGCGTTTTTGCTATTCGTGCCGTGGGTGCAAACAACCTCTGGTGCCGGACAGGTCACCGCGCTTAACCCAAACGACCGGTTGCAGGAAATTAATGCGCTTGTTTCCGGGCGAATTCAGGAATGGTTCGTTCGAGATGGAAGCCATGTCAAAGAGGGTGACCCCATCGTTCGGATCATCGATAACGACCCACAGCTTATCGAGCGGTTGAAAGTCGAGCGCGAACAAGTGTTGGTAAAACTTGAATCAGCACAATCGGCGGCCCGCACCGCCGAGATTGATTTGCGGCGGATGCGCGATCTCTTTGAGCAGGGCCTTGCCGCGCGGCGGGAGTATGAACAGGCGCGCATTCGGGTGGAACAACTTCGGGGGACGATCGCCGAAGCTGCTGCTGAGTTGAGCCGGGTCGATGTCAATATCTCGCGCCAATCGGTTCAGATGGTGCGAGCACCACGCGATGGTGTCATCCTGCGCGTGAATGCCGGGGATGCGGCGACATTTGTATCGGCGGGGCAGGTTGTGGCGACGTTCGTGCCCGACAATGTTGAAAGAGCAGTCGAGTTTTTTATTGATGGGCGAGACGTTGCGCTCGTCAGTCCCGGCGACAAAGTGCGTATCCAATTCGAGGGGTTCCCGGTTGTTCAGTTTTCAGGGTGGCCGTCGAAGGCGATCGGCACTTTTGGGGGCAAGGTGGTCGCCATTGATCCTTCTGCGGACACCAGCGGGCGGTTTCGTATACTTGTCACAGAAGATGAAACCGACCCAAACCCCTGGCCGACCGCGGACTTCGTACGGTTCGGGTCTTCGGCGCGCGGGTGGGTGCTCCTGGAAACCGTTACGGTCGGGTTTGAAATCTGGCGGCAGCTCAACAACTTCCCACCAAAATTCCCGAACGGGACCTCTCCTTCCGCGGGGCCTGTATGATGATCTCAAAGGTTTTCCAACGCAGCATCATCGGACGCGCCTTCGCTTGTCTCATTTTCCTGATCATCCCGGCCTTAGCCGTTGCGGATGATACATCAGATATCCGAGTGGTGTTGGAACCAGAGGATGTGCTTCAGGCCTCAGCGATCCATTTCCCCAGGATTTTAGAAAGCCTCGCCAAACGGCGCGCGGCTGAAGGGCGAGAGCTGGAAGCGCAGGGCGCTTTCGATCTTGTTTTTGGCGCGAGTGGGTTCAGCCGCCAAACAGGTTTTTGGAGCGGGAGCATTCTGAACACCGAGACGAAGCAGCGTCTCAGACCGCTGGGGGCGACGATCTCATCGGGATATCGGATTTCCGAAGGGACATTCCCGATCTATGAAAATATCAACAATACCAACACCGTGGGTGAATTTAAGGTGGCGGCGCTGTTTTCATTATTGCGCGATCGCCGGATCGACAGTGAACGCTTCAACGAAAGAGACACCCGACTAGCGCGTGAGCAGTCGGAATTTGAACTCTTACTTACGCAGGTCGGCGTTCAGCATCAGGCCCTGCTTTTATACTGGCGCTGGGTGGCAGCCGGGCAGCAACTGAAAGTGTTTCGCGGGCTTCAAGCGATTGCCGAACAGCGCCAGGACGCGCTCAAGGTGCAGGTCGACCGGGGCGCACGGGCCGAGATTTTCTTGACGGAAAACCTACAGAATATTACGCGCCGACGCACGCTTACCAAACAAGCCGAACGAGACTTTCTTGTCGCCGCCAACAATCTGTCGCTTTATCTGCGCGACCAGCGTGGTGAAATGCTGATGGTGGGCGAGGAGGTTCTTCCCGCAGCCATGATCCCGGCGGACGTCAAAGACCGTCTTGGCTCGCTCGACCGGATTATGGCCGATACCATGGGGAAGCGCCCCGAACTCAACATGTTACGGGCCGGAATGGAACGCGCGCGCGGCCGCATTGAACTCGGTCGAAATGCCTTGAAACCCAGGCTGGATGTGGGCGTCGAGGTCAGCCATGACGTTGGAAATGTAGGCCCCGGCGGTATTTCCTTCGACTCAACCGATACCATCTTAAGTTTCAAATTCGCACTTCCGCTTCAACAGCGGCGGGCCAAGGGACAAATTGCAACGGCGCGGGCCGAACTTGAGGCTGTGCGTCAAGCGCGGCGACAGATGGAAGATCAGATCGAAGTCCAACTCCGTGGTATTCTTGTCGAGTTGGATCTTACCGCCGACCTCTTGGATCTTGCCGATGAACAGGTCGTGCAAACGGCCACGATGACCAGGGCTGAACAGCGTCGATTCGAAAGCGGGGCAAGCGACTTTTTTGTTGTTAACGTCCGCGAAGAAACCGCGGCGAACGCACGTATTCAACAGGTCCAGGCTGTGTTGAATCAGCGTGTTGCACTGGCGAATTTCAGCGCGGCAACGGTTGACCTAAAGGCGCTCGGCCTTGCCAGTACGCCTTAGGGTTTAGGCATCTTCCGCCGGAATGTAAGCTGGGTTTCATGGCAGAAAAGGTTGAGACATGCACGGCACGGGTGACCGCAAACTGACCGACCTCCTCGCAGCCAGCAACCAGGGTGATATCGGCGCGCGCGGTGAGTTGATCACCCTCATCCATGACGAGATATCACGCATTGGGTCCTTTATTCTGCGCCGGGAGTCAGCGGGGATCTCCATCGTGACGGGTGACCTGGTGAATGAAGCGACCGTGCGATTGCTTCAATCGAGCGCGATTGCGGCGAATGACAAATCGCACTTTCTGGCCTTGTCCGCCCGCGTCATGCGAAATGTCCTCATTGATGCCGCCCGAAAGAAAAATGCAGACAAGCGCCGGCGGATCTCCGTCACCTTCACAGGTGATGCCATTGATGCGGCGGCTTTTGAATGTGAACTACAATCGCTCGAAGCTGCGCTTATACGACTGAAGGTCATTGATCCCGAACGCGCCGAGATCGTCATTATGCGCTACTACGGCGGCATGACGAACGAAGAGGTGGCGGCTGAACTCGGGGTTTCTGAGTCAAAAGTGAAACGTTCGTGGCGTGTCGCGCGGGCGTGGTTAAAGGAAACGATCATCAATGACCCGGTTGAGCCGTGAGATAGAAGTCGAAGCGCTCAGCCTATTTGAGGCTGCCCTCGACCTACCATCCACGCATCGTCGCACCTGGCTGATCAACAAAACAAATCGCAATGCCCAGCTCCGTCAGCGTGCGCTCGCGCTCCTTGATGCCGATTTGTGCCCGTCAGCACCTTTTCAAACCGGCGGCGCATTGAGATCGTTATTGCCCCCAAAGGTTCCAGAGCGGATTGGTGATTATCGCATCGCTCGCTTGATTGGCAGGGGCGGCATGGGCGCCGTGTATCTTGGTGAGCGCGACGTTGGCGACTTTGACCACCAGGTGGCGATTAAGGTTGTCGAGAACCCCGAACGCAGTCAAAAGCTCGCCAAACGCCTGCGCGAAGAGCGCCAGACGCTCGCAAAACTGGCCCATCCCAATATCGCCCACCTCCATGATGGCGACGAAACCGAAGACGGTCACCCCTATCTGATCATGGAGTTTGTCGATGGGGCCCCGCTTGGCGTTTATATCGAAACCGAGGCCCCGCCGCTTGCGGTGCGATTGAAACTGATGCTCGAAATGTGCGAGGCGGTCGCCTTTGCCCACCGAAATCTCATCATTCACCGCGATCTCTCACCGGCAAACGCGCTTGTCCATCGTGATGGTCACGTCAAACTAATCGATTTTGGAATTGCGCACGCGATTGGCGCCGAGACCGATAAGCCGCGCCGCACGATGACACGAGGGTACACGGCGCCCGAAAGGGTCGCGGGGCAGGCCGCCACCACGCAGAGCGATATTTTCTCCCTGGGCGTGATTCTGGGTGAAATCGTCGATGGTATCGAGGTGCCGCGACGTGCGGATTTAGAAGCGATTGTGGCGATGGCGACTGCAGAAGACCCCGAAAATCGGTATGCGACGGTTCGCAATCTCGCGCTTGATCTTGAAGCTTACGAAGCGGGCCGCCCCGTTAGTGCCCGTGCCGATGAGGGGTGGCGCTACCATGCGATCCGCTTTGTTGCGCGGCGGCGGATGATCGTGTTTGCAGGTCTGGCGGTTATGGTTCTGCTGATTGTGTCCTCGATTTCAACCTCGATTTTTCTTCTCCAAAACCAACGTATGAAAACCGAACGAGACCTGCTTCAGGTGCTGAGCTGGTATGAGGAAAACACCGCAAACATTCCGGACAGCGTTTCCAACCTGCGCGGCCTGATCAGTCAGCACGCCCTGTTGGCTCATCATTATGCGCGAGCAAATGTACCCGAAAAACAGTGTGAACATGCTTTGCAGGGCGAGCTTTACACCTTGCGCATGAAGGCGCTTGTTGAATTTGAGGCGCCGGACCAGGCCTTTTGGAATGAGGTGCGCGCCAAACATCTGAGATGCTTTGCCGAACCTCGACCGTGATGAAAATCCGGACCTTCACATCCATGTCGAAACTAGTGAAACAGTACGCTGGGAAACCCACTATCGGTATGGCGATGAATAGGTCACTTCGCGTCGATTTCTCGCATGTTTTTGATCGTTTGACGCTTCCCCTTTTTTGTTGATCGTCTATGCTGATGAAAAGGTCTGACATGGTAGGAATGCGCTTTCAGTGATAGAAATTCGCGCAGCAAACAGGGCTTTCTGGATGCAATTGGTGGCGAGGTTGATTGATGGCTGATCAAAAAGAGTCTGTGGGCGCAGAGGCCGAGATGGCCGATGCAGGCAACGAAGCGGCCCCAGCAACCACGGAAAACCCCGTAAATGGGCAGGATACTTCTGCCGAAGCGTCCTCCGAGGAAGCCCCTGCTGTTGAAGCTGAAGACGAGATCGAGCGCGAGGAAATGGAATACGACCTCGTCATTGTTGGCGGCGGCCCGGCCGGCTTGAGTGCGGCAATCCAGTTTCGTAAACGCGCGATGGAAGCGGGTGAAGAGCTTAGCGTTTGTATTCTGGAAAAAGGTTCTGAAATCGGTGCGCACATTCTTTCTGGCGCAGTCGTCGATCCCGTTGCGCTTGATGAGCTGATCCCGGATTGGCGCGAGAAAGAAAGCCCTTTGACGGTGCCGGTGGTGCACAATCACCATTGGGTTTTGGGCGAGGAGAGCAAGCGCGAAGTCCCTCACGCGCTGATGCCGCCATTTATGTCCAACAAGGGCTGTTACACGCTTAGTCTTGGGAATTTTTGCCGGTGGCTTGCTGACGAAGCAGAGGCGTTGGGGATCGAAATTTTTCCGGGATTCGCGGGCCAGAAAGTATTGTTCCACGACGACGGACGCGTTCGTGGCGTGCAGACAGGGGAAGCCGGGGTCGCACGTGATGGGTCGAAAAAACCCAGTTACGAGCCCGGTATGAACCTTGTCGGCAAATATCTACTGTTCGCCGAAGGGGTGCGCGGCCACCTTTCGAAAGGGCTGATTGAACAGTTCGACCTTCGCGCCGGGAAAGAACCGCAGGTCTATGGGATCGGCATCAAGGAGCTTTGGGATATCGATCCCGAAAAACATGTTCCGGGAACGGTGATCCATACCCAGGGGTGGCCGCTGACCGATGCCTGGGGAGGTGGATTTATCTATCACCAGGAGAATAATCAGGTCGCGATCGGCTTTGTCATCGCACTTGATTATCAAAATCCTCATTTGTCTCCGTTTGACGAAATGCAGCGTTACAAAACGCATCCGGCGATCAAGTCGCTGCTCGAGGGGGGACGCCGTGTGGCCTATGGCGCCCGGGCGATCAACGAGGGTGGCTATCAGGCCATTCCCAAGCTCACCTTTCCTGGTGGCGCGTTGATTGGTTGCTCAGCCGGGTTTGTGAATGTACCGCGCATCAAGGGAACGCATACGGCAATGAAGTCTGGCATGTGCGCAGCCGATGCGGCGTTCGATGCGATTAAGCAAGGCAGCGACGGGTCTGTGGAACTTACGGCCTATCCGCAGGCACTTGAGGCGAGCTTCGTTTATGATGAGCTGAAAAAAGTCCGCAACGTCCAGCCCGCCGTCGCCAAGTTTGGCGGCTTTTGGGGTACGCTTTATGCGGGACTCGACATGTGGGTCAATCACCTGGGTCTTGGGTTCTTGATGCCATGGACGTTCAAACATCATGCTGATCATACCCAATTGAAGCGAAAGGATGAGGCGCCGAAAATCGAGTACCCGAAACCAGACGGGGTGATCTCTTTCGATCGATTGTCTTCAGTCTTTCTTTCAAACACAAATCATGAAGAAGATCAGCCGATCCATCTGACGCTTAAAGATACGTCCATACCTATTGAGCATAATCTGGAATTATATGATGCGCCCGAGCAGCGCTATTGCCCCGCCGCTGTCTATGAGATCGTGCGCGAGGACGATGGCAGCAATCCAAGGTTGCAGATTAATGCGCAAAACTGCGTACATTGTAAAACATGTGATATTAAAGACCCCAGTCAGAATATTCACTGGGTGGTGCCAGAAGGTGGGGGAGGGCCCAACTATCCCAACATGTAGTTTCAAAAACTCGACACGAACTTCAGGCGGCTTTGCGCTCTTAACGGCTGCTTTGGTTATGGCTGGGTGTGCAACGAAGTCAACGCCTCCCCCGCGTGTTGCATCAAATGCTGATGCCCCCTCGGTATCGGGAGTTCAGTCAGCATCGACAAGCGGCCTTTTTGGCTATGTCGCAGGGAACCATGCCTGGGCACAGGATGATACGAAACAGGCGGCTGACTTTTACTTGGCCGCTTACCTTGATGATCCCGGAAATGTTACGATTGAACGGCGAACCTTTCAACTGTTGCTTGCTGATAGTCGGTTTGATGAGGCGGTGGCCTTTTCGCGTTTGATCGTGGAGGGCCGCGCCATTCATGGGCCGGCGCAAATGGTGCTCGCGCTCGACGCCCTGAAGCGCCGGCGGTATCGAGCGGCCGAACGCATTTTGGGCAAAACCAAAGGTACCGGATTTGAGGCGCTGATCCGCCCACTTGCCATGGCGTGGATTTATGCGGGTCGCGGCAATCAAAAAGATGCGCTTGCGGTGCTTCAGCGGCTGAAAGAAGGCCTCGCATTCAAACGCTATGCGCTTGAGCACGAAGCGTTAACTCTCGATCGGCTTGGTGACACCGAGGCGGCGGATCGTGCTTATACGCTTTTGTGGGATGAAAGCGGGAGTGGTACGGTTCGGTCCAGTCTGGCCTATATCTCATTTCTCGCGCGCCACGGTCGGCAGGCGGAAGCAATGATGCGCCTGCATTTGCTTGATCAATTGGTGCCTGGTCACAGTACAGTTCGCCAATTTGGTGAAACGCTCAGAGCCGGTGGGATCCCGCAACCCCTTGTTGACACCCCTGCGCAAGGGGTTGCTGAGGCATTGTATCGAACCGCCGCAGATTTGTCGGAAGATCGGGTTTCAGCCTCGGCTGTCACCTATTCGAGACTGGCCACTTTGGTTGCGCCCGACTTTGCGGAAGCGCACCTGCTGCTTGCCGGTTTGATGGAGCGGACCGAACAACTTGATGCGGCACTTCTCTCACTCGAGAGGATCCAGGAAACGGACCCACTGTTTGAGCGGGCGGCCCTGTCGCGGGCCCTGATCCTGGATCGTCTATCGCGCGGGCAAGAGGCGCGGGTGCTACTCGACAAGCTCATAGACCAAAACAACGATAATCTTCGTTTTAAGAAGTCGCTTGCGGATTTGCTCAGGCGACAGGAGCGATACGCCGACGCTCGCCAATTGTATGATGAGCTCATCGAGTTGAGCGTCAAGGACGGCGAAACGGCGCTCGAGCAAGGCGAGACCAATCGCAAGAAATGGACTGAACTTGATATCGGTCAGCTCTATTATCTTCGCGGGGTCTGTCTTGAACGGTTGGATGACTGGGAGGCCGCCGAGGCTGATCTCGAAAATGCACGCCGACTTCGACCCGAAAGCGCGATCATTTTGAATTATCTCGGCTATTCCTGGTTGGACCGAGGTATGAATGTCGATGAGGCAACGGCATTAATCGAAAAGGCGAGTGAGCTTCGTCCCGGTGACGGTTTTATCACCGATAGCCTTGGCTGGGCGTTCTTCAAGCAGGGCCGTTTTGAGGAAGCCGTTCGCGTGATGGCCGAGGCGGCCGCAATTGAGCCAACCGATCCTACCATCGCAGAGCATTATGGGGACGCACTTTGGCGCGTTGGGCGCCATATTGAAGCCCGGTTTCAATGGCGGCACGCGGTTAGTCTGAAGCCAGATGAGGAGCGGCTCGCTGGCCTTTTGGACAAAGTTGATTACGGCCTTCTGATCGCGACAACAGCAATGCCGTAACATAGTGCGTGCTTCGCTGTTGACCCTTCATCTGGTTTATCGCTGGAAATTGGTGTAGAGCGCCGATTGCATCCCCAAAATGCAGATCGGAGAGACGCGATGCGAGAATTTGCACCAGCCAAAGTGAACTTGTGCCTTGATATCGTTGGCCGCCGCAGCGACGGCTATCATGATCTCGAATCTCTGTTTGTCTTTGTGGATGTCGGTGATGAGCTTGAGTATCGTGCCGCTTCTGACTTTTCCCTGACCATTGAAGGGGTTTACGCAGAGAATCTAAGCGCGGGACCTGGTAATCTTATCTTTCGCGCTGCACAATTGCTCGCTCAGGAGGCCGGGGTCGCTCTGAATGGAGACATCCGACTTACCAAAAACCTCCCCTTGGCATCGGGTATAGGTGGCGGATCTGCGGATGCGGCGGCTGCCCTACGCCTGCTTTCGCGCGCCTGGTCTCTTGACGTAAATTTGGATGATCTTGCCCGGTTGGGTGCGCGTTTAGGCGCCGATGTCCCGGCCTGCGTTCACTCACGTCCACTTTGGGTCACAGGTATTGGTGACGAGCTTCGCCCCGTGGAGATCCATGAAATGGGGACACTTTTGCTCGTAAATCCGGGCGTTCAGGTGTCAACAGCCCCGATCTTTCAAGCCCTTGAGCCATCTGCATTTTCGCCGCGTCGCCCCTTTCCAGCCATAATCGACACATTTCGATCACTGGCCGAATTCGTGGGTACAAGACACAATACTCTCACAAATTCGGCATGTCAGCAGGCACCGAGTATTTTAACCCTGATACGGGTCTTAGAAGAGACCCATGGCTGTATGCTTGCCCGTATGTCTGGCAGTGGTGCGACATGCTTCGGTCTCTACGAACACCAGAGTGACGCCCAACTGGCGCTAAACCATGTTAGGCAAAATTGGGATCAAAAAGGGGGAGAAATGACCGGATTAAACCGAGGTGCTGATGGAAATCCGAGTGCCCTTTGGGCTATTACAGCGGGCCGTTTCGATCATGGATTGTAAGCAAATATTGCATTGCACCTGAAATATGATTAATGACCTCAGGGTGTGGCACCGCAAATGCGTCATAAAAATGCAACCTTTTATTCACTATAACGAACGTATGGGGCCTTTCGCGTCGTCGGTTTATCGTCCAGTGGATTCAATGGGAACCCTGCATAGGGGCCTCGAAAAAAGGCCAAAGTCAGAGAGTTGAGTTGTGAACACCACCCAAAGACTATTCAGGAAACGTCGCTTTTGTGCGGCTATTATGGCCACGTTAGTTGTTGCCTTGCCTTCAATGGCGATCGTTTCGGGCCAGCAGGGCGCTGAGACGTCTACGGGCAGAGTCTCGGAAACCGCCGCGTTTCCGGCTGAAAAAATGACATTTGTCCATATCAAAGCGCTCGTGGCTGATAAGGATATTCCGGTTCAGGATGACGAAATCGTCAGTCTTCCCGAAATGCAGGACGATGCCCAAGAGCGTTAATCCACGCTCGCTCCGCAAAAACGAAATCTATTTTGCTGCGCCGCAGTATGATCAAGCTCAAATGAGTTGATTGGCATTTCTCTTTCATACGCTCAGCGCAATTTCGTCAATGTCCACCCGACAACGTCGACGAGCTGGTCGTGTAAAGCACTTTCAAACGCCATCGTAACATCGTCTGCGCTGTCGCTCGCCGCAGGTTTGCGCGTTTCAAACATTTGTCTGGCGATGATATCTTTTGGTTGACGGCGCACGATCACGACCGTTGTGCCGATTTCTACCACGGTGCTGCCCGAGGCGGTTTCGACCGCATTGAAAGCCGAGACTTCGGTCTGGATGTCATAATCCGATTTTAGGTCAACCTGGGTCTCGCCCAAGCCGACAATGCCATCGACATCATCAAAGGCGCGCTTCATGCGCGCTGCAAGCAGGCGGGCAGGTCGGTCACTCCATTTCGCTGCCTTCAAATAGGCAAAACTATTACCCGTTCGATATGCGATCCTTTTGGATTGCAGATGCGCCTCCAGATTGGGCGCTTCAACCGTCACCCGCAGGTTCAGGTCCGTTGACGGTAACCGATCGGAAGAGACTGGATTGAGCGTGTATATGACCGGTGGGGGGCTGTTTGCCCCGGGAAGCTCCACAATTGGCCCGCACCCGGCGAGGGCGAAGAGAGTACCCATGACCGGTCCAGGGATAACCCGGCCGATGTAAACAACGAGGTTCCGTGGTTTTCTCAAATGATCGAGTTTCTCACGGATCACTCGGCGCATCCGTTGCTGAACCTGGATCTTACCAAAATCTCGACCCATCAATTCGCCCCTTCATGTTCAGGTATTTTATTGTTGAAAAGAGCCTCAAGCGGGCTTGCTTCCAGTCGCTCTGCGAGGCGGCCAAGGCTGCGGCTCATCACCCGCAAGTCTTTCAGCAACAGCGTCGCTTCCGGCAGCGCCGTCTCGGTAAAATTGTTGAGCTGACCTCGGTTCTCCTGAACAACGACACGCAGTTCGTTGGAGAGCGATTCTGCTGAGGTGATCAGATCAGACGCATCGGAGAGAAGGGTCCGCAGCTCTTGGTCGACCACATTTTCTGCGGTGCCTGAGAAACGATTGATGGCTCCGGCAGCCGAGCGGAAATCGGCGACGGTTTCATCAAGCGCTTCAAGAATCCGAACCACTTCGTCGGTGCTTTCTTCAAGGCCGCCGGTAAACGTATCCAGATTTCCCAGAATCTGGGTAATGTGCTCTTCGTTTTCTTCATCAAGGATCGCCTGAACGCGCCCCATCGTTGTGATGGCGGCGTCGATCAAGTTTGGCGCACCCGAGAACAGATCCTGGATCGCAGAGGTCCCCGACGGGATCACCGGGACTTCCTGGCCCGGTTTTGCGGTCAGGGGCGGGGCTGTCGCGCCACCACCTTTGAGCTGTACGTAACCGACGCCGGTGAGCCCCAGGCTTTCCAATACCGCCTCGGTCCCTTCATTCACCGGGACTTTGGCGTCAATCTCGATCCTGACACGCACGAGACCGGGGTCCACAGGGTCGAGCGCGATCTCGCGGACAGTCCCAACCGGGACACCGTTGAGCCGCACCGAGCCGCCCTGAGACAGCCCCGTTACCGAGGCGGTGAAAAAGACATCATAGAGCTTTGTTTCTTTATCGATGTCGACCTTTGCAAGCCAAATGATGAAGCCGAATAGCGCACCCACCATCAAAAGTGTGAATGCACCGATCAGCAAATGATGCGCTCTTGTTTCCACAGAATGACTTCCTTTTCACCGGTTCGGATACCCGGGGTTATGCCTTGTTGATGGTCTAGATTTTGATGTTCAAACGTGGGCTCATGCGATGGCCTCTTTTTGGTCCAAAGCTGCGCGCGCTCGGGGTCCGTGGAAATAGTCCTGGACCCAGGGATGGTCGACCTTAAGCATTTCAGACATTGTGCCGTGGACCAGAACCTTTTTTTCAGCCAGCACAGCTATGCGATCGCACACCGTGTGAAGTGTGTCGAGATCATGGGTAACAAGAAATACGGTCAACCCGAGCGTGTGTTTCAGGCGAAGGATCAATTGATCGAAGGCAGCCGCGCCAATCGGGTCGAGGCCAGCAGTTGGCTCATCGAGCAAAACAATGTCCGGATCGAGTGCAAGTGCCCGCGCCAGGCCGGCCCGTTTCCGCATCCCTCCCGAAAGGTCGGATGGATATTTGGGCCCGGCGTCTGGCGGCAAGCCCGCCATTGAGAGTTTGTAAGAGGCGATCTCGTCCATCAATTCCTGCGGCATGGAGAAGTATTCGCGGAGCGGTACCTGAATATTTTGGGCGACGGTAAGCGACGTAAACAACGCCCCGTCTTGAAACAAAACGCCCATGCGCCGACGAAGTGCTTTTAGCTCTTTGGCATCGGCTCGTAATACGTCCTGGCCATCGATCTCGATCCGGCCGCGGGTGGGGACGATCAGCCCCAGAATGGTCCGCAAAAGCACACTCTTGCCGGTACCTGATCCACCAACCACACCCAAGATTTCGCCGCGTCGAACATCAAGGTCAAGGCCGTCATGAATGATCGCCGGACCAAACTGCGTGCGTAAGTCCCGAACCGAAATCACATGATCATTCGCATGGGCACTCATCGGTGTGGCCTTTGCATCAGGAGGTTTTCGCTGGCCATAAACTCTACCAGCCGATGAATGTGAAAAAGACGGCGAAAAAGGCATCCAAGACGATAACCAGGAAAATCGATTGGACGACAGATCGGGTGGTGCGCTCGCCAACACTTGTCGCGCCGCCCTTGACGTTGAGCCCTTCGAAACAACCACTCACACCGATGATCAAACCGAAAACACACGCCTTGATGAGACCAACATAGAAATCGGTCAGCGAAACCGCCTCGAGAAGTCGGGTGAGGAATACGTTCGGGGAAATATCTAACGAGGCCCACGCAATCAGGCCCCCACCGACCAGGCCCATAAAATCAGCATAAAATGTCAGGATGGGCATCATCAGGATCAGGGCAAAAATCCTCGGTAGGATCAGGGTATCGAATGGATCGATCCCGATCGTACGCATCGCATCGATCTCTTCATTCAGCTTCATCGAGCCGATTTGCGCGGTAAACGCGCTGCCGGACCGCCCTGCGACAATGATGGCGGTCAACAACCCGCCAAGCTCGCGCAGCGTAGTCACACCCACGAGGTCAACGACAAAAACATCGGCGCCAAACCGTTTGAGCTGAACCGATCCTTGTTGCACCATAACGAGGCCGATGAGAAAGCTGATCAGCCCGACAATCGGTGTCGCCTTCAGGCCAATATGCTCCATGTGGAAGACAAGCGAGGTGACACGAAGGCGTTTCCAATTGACGATGGTCTGACCAATTCGAACCAATACCTGTCCGAGGAAACTGAGGAGTGAACCGAAGGCGGTCAGCACGGCGATCACGCCCTCGCCGACCTCTTCAACCTGTGTCAGCAGCGAGTTTTCCATCGGCGGAGCGATGGTGCAGGGTGCATCGTTGACCAGCGCCTGTTCTATGAGTTGCTCATACTCAGGCACGGCATTGATATATTTCACCCGGCTGCCATCGAACCTCAAGTCGCGCATTGTACGGTATAAGAGCCACGCCCCGGCTGTATCAAAGCTCTTGATATGATGCAGGCAAAACTCAAGCTTCTCACCGGGGACTGCGTTGAGGGCCCCGAGCTCATCGTGCATGATGCTGGCGCCTGCAACAGTCAGGTAACCGCTCAATTCAACGCGGCGTCCCTCATCGGTCTTGATGACTTCGACTTCAGCAGGCGCATTCGACGGCATGCAGGCAATGTCCTTTCGATGCGAACCGATTTGGTTTTTCCCAAACGATCGCGACTAAGGAGAATGACTATCCTTTTCCCTGGTAAGCTGGCAAGAATACAAATCGTCTATTCAACGGTTTCGAGGTCATATTCTAGTGATTGCAGACTATGCGCGATGGATCGCGCACGCCCCGTCGATATCTCAATCACCAGATAGCGAGACAGCTCTCACCGCCATCAAAGCCAGTCTCGCGGATACCTTAAGTTGTATGGCTGCTGCTGCCTGCCGGTCTCAAAAAGACGACACGTACGAACATGGGGGGGAGCAAAGGCCCGATCCGATGCCGGCTCTTGGGCGATGGCTTGGCGCTCAGGAAGCTTCGACAGGTTCAGTCGTGGCAGGCTTGAATATGCGCACAACCCCGACGTTAGCTGCATTTTTTAATGCAACAGCCGCGCATGCATATGATTTTGATGATGATTTTGACCCTGCCAAAGCACATCCGAGTGCCGTGTTGTGGCCTGCAATTATTGCGGTCAGTGGCGCGTGTGAGAGGGCGGGGGAGAGTATCTCAATGGCAAACCTGTTTGACGCTTATGCCATTGGGCTCGACGGGTATCGCGCGCTTGGAGAGCAAATCAACCCGGAACACCGGAACCGTGGCTGGCATGCCACATCGACGATTGGCGCGGTTGCAACGACAGGTGCGGTGATGCGGCTTGTCGGCGGGGACGAGGAGACCAACCGCAATGCGCTCAGTCTCGCTTGCTCGCGCGCAGGCGGAACAATGGCGCAGTTTGGCACACCTGCAAAGCCGCTCCACGCAGGTTTTGCTGCGGAGACCTCGGTCCGTGCGGCGGAATTGGCCCGTGCGGGCATTGCTGCGTCCCCAAAAGCTTGGGATGGACCCCATGGCGTTGCGTTGCTCATGGGCGAGGGGGAGGTGCCCAGGTCTTCAATCTCGACGCCAGCATTCGAGGAGCGCCGGTCAGCGGTGATCGATCCTGGTCTCAAGTTCAAACTCTACCCGAATTGTGCAAGCGCGCATCGGGCGATGTGGGCGCTTGGGAGCCTGAGGGGAGCGCATGGATTTCGGGCAGACGATATTGCCGCGATCACGGTGAGTTTGCCCGCTGCGCATCTTGCGAACTTGAGTTCCCCCGAGCCGATATCACCCGAACAAGCGCGTTTTTCTATGCCACATGCATGTGCAGCCGTCCTCGCAGCGGACCCGACATCGGTCACCGCCTATCAGATGCCGACTGTTCGTGACCCGAAGATCACCGCAATACGATCTCAAGTGACCGTTCGCGCGGCTGCGCCATCGAATGACCAGGTTGACGGGTATGGCCCGGCTCTGAAAGCGACGGTTTCGGTGCAATTGCATTCAGGGCCTACATTAACCGCCTCATGCAGCTCACCACCAGGACGCGGCGATAACCCCTGTTCAAACGCGGTTCGCGCACAAAAGTTTACCGCGTTATTGGGACTGGCAGGTGTGCCTGAAGACCGTGCACGCGAATGGTATGGTCGGTTTACCGGCGACACGCCTGTAACGCTTTCGCAGATCGAGGCGTTTCTGAGACAACCTGCTCAACAGCCATAACCGAATTCGCAGTCAGAGCGTCCTGTTAATCAGTGATCAGAAAACGGTTCCGCTGCAGGCTATGGACCAGAATTGTCTCCACGAGCTCGGCATGGGAAACATCAACCATCGCAGCCGACTTCGCGATTGCCTTGTTTTCCGCGAGATTACAGCTGACGTTCGCTTCCAGGAAATGCCATCGACCCGTTTTGACGTCCACGCGGAAATCAAACCGGCCATAATCAAACGGGCCAAGACGCTGGCAAATGGCCGCCGTCGCCAGGGTCAGTTCGTTACTGATCGCTTTCTCTTCAAAGGGGCGGATATCGATATCTTTGGCAAAGCCACGTTTGGCTTCATAGCTGATGACCGCGCCATCATCTCCGATCGATTGGATCACAAGCGGCAAAGTCCAGGCCGGCCCAGGCCCAATGATCGACACCGCCACATCAAGCCCGGGCACCAACCGTTCGATGAGCGCGTCGTGTCCCTCAGTATGAAGATAGTCGATATGGTCTTTGAGCTCGGCGATCGACGTACAAACTTTCAGCCCCCACGAGGCGGATGAGTTATTCGGTTTTACAACCGCCGGAACACCGATCAAGGTATCTATATCGTACGGAACGCCGCGATGAACCAACGACCACTCGGGCGTGGGCACAGCGGCGTCTCTGGCCAGAAGTTTGGTGAAATGCTTATCATCGGAAACCGCGCGTAATATTGGGCGGGCGCCCAGATAGGGGAGTGCAAATCGTTCGGCGAGGGTTGCCGCCAAAACTTCGGAGTTAAAGAAATCGGCACGGTTCAAAAGCGAGAACAGATAATTGATGTTCTTTGTCGAACCAATGGCCTCGAAATTATCATCGGCGACCACCCGAACTCCGATCGACTCAAGGACCTTTCGGATCGAATGATGGTAGACGGCATGACTGCCATCGCGGATGTCGAAGGCGCCGCCAGCGAGGGCGTGTTTCGCGATATAAAGAACCGATAACTTGGCCTTGACATCGTCGGGAAGACGAAGCGGTCCAGCAACGCCCCAAGGCCGTTTTTCTGCGCCATCCGTGGCGAGAAGCGATTGTTTTGCCATGTCGATCTCCCAGCCCCCATAGATCAAGCGATTATTACCGTTGAGACTTATACTCAAATTGCGTTTGGCGTTTCTTCATCGACGACATTTCGCCGTCTTCAGTCCCGCGTTGCACACAATTCACACAAAGAAAGTCAGATAAATACCAACGTTGTTTCCACAAGCCGTAGCATTACAAAACCGAGGCAGCAATTGACTTTTATCTTTGAAATGCTTAGCCGAACGCCAATTCACGGCTTAAATGAAACCAACTTGTCATAATTACGGCAAATAAAAAAACCGCTTGAGGATAACACGCAGGGGCGAGACGGTTGAAGTGGGCAGGTTACTGCCCAAACGTCTCCCAAAGCCGTTTTCAGTCACTTAAGGAAAAATCGAGGACCAAGCTCATGGCATTTACTGCACTCATCATGGCCGCCAATCGGCCCGCTGGCCCGGATCCTATGGCCGTCACGCGGAAAGTCAGCCACAAAGCTTTGATGCCGTTTGAAGGACAAACAATGCTTCGACGCGTCGTCGATATCTATCTTGCGGCGCCAGAGGTTGATCGGATTCTTATCTCGATGGAGACCTCCGAAGCCATGCGTCAGGACCCGGTTTTGGCCGCATATTTGGATGAAGGTCGCATCAACTGGGTGGAAAGTGGTGTGAACTTGTTTGCGAGTGTCCAAAAAGCGGCCGAGAGCCTTGCCGTGTCAGACTATCCCCTGCTGATTACGACTGCGGACAATGTGCTCCATACGCCGAGCATGGTTGCCCATTTTTGTCGCCAATGCGACGCTGGCGGCGCTGGGGTTTATGTGGGCCTGACCCGACAGGCGACCGTTGCCGCGACTTATGTCGACGGGGATACGATGGCGTCCTACCACCACATGGCCGATGGCTCTTACTCGACTTGTAATCTCTACGCCATCATGGCGCCGGAGCATGTGAAAGCAGCGGTGGCCATGCAGGGCGGTGGCCAGTTTCGGATCAAGAAACGGAATGTCCTAAAGGCGTTTGGACTTGTTAATCTGGTTCTTTACAAAAGCGGTAAACTGAGTTGTGCCGCATTGATGAAACGCGCAGGTAAGGCACTGGGCGTGCCCCTCGCTCATGTGGATATGCCCTTTGCTGACGCCCCGGTAGATGTGGATAACGAGCGCGCGTTTGCACTCGCAACCAGAATGTTTCGTCAGGAACAGCCTCGACAAACCGCTGCTTGAGCGATCCAGCCGACGGCGAGCATGTTATCGCTGTTCGTGTTGGGTTTCCTTGCTGATTGACCATTGATCGCTGTTTTTATGCGCCACCCCATCGTGGCACATCAGCTCTCATCCTCTCTACGACCAAGGCCGTAGATTGAGTTTTATTCAAAAAAATTCTCACTAAAAACAAAAGGTTAGTCATACTTTCTGCGATCCCTGGGCATCTTTCTTGGAAGAAGTCTAACCCCATTTGACCTAGGTCATGTCGGCTTTCCCGCCTGTGCTTAATGTCTAACTCAGCCGCAGCAAAAACGCATGTGGCTGTGCTGGCCAGGCACTTTGGCAAGTCCCCAGCACCGAAGACTAAAATCCTTCGCCAGGATTATGAACAGGGAGGTTTGTCATGTTCAGCCGCTTATTTTCAATCGCACTTATTTCCGCCGTGTCCGGCTTTAGCTTGACAACCCCTGCAGTCGCTGAGGCCCCTGAGCCGACCAAGTTTGGTGATGTGCAAGTCCGCTTTCGCGGGATCGTTATCGCGCCAAACGAGAAAGAAGATATCGTTCCGATCGGCGGATCTGCGGATGTATCGAACGAGTGGGTGCCCGAGCTTGATATCACTCTCTTTTTGGCAAAAAACATCAGCCTTGAGTTGATTGCTGCGATTGCCGAGCATGATATTGAGGTCCAAGACAGTGTTGTTGGCGACCTTTCAATCGGTGATGTGCTTGTTTTGCCGCCAACGCTTTTGTTGCAATATCATTTCGATCTTGGATCCTATCAGCCGTACCTCGGCGCGGGCGTCAACATCACGGGTTTCTTTGACGAGGATGCCGCCACGGGCGGTCCCATCAACGATTTCAATGTTGAAACGAGTGTTGGCCCTGCTTTGCAGGTTGGTATGGATTATTTCATCACCAAGAACCTGTTCATTAACTTCGATGCCAAGTTCATCTTCATGAATGGCGACATCACGATTGATACGGCCCTCGGGCCGGTAACAGCCGATGCGGACATCAACCCCTTCGTATTCGGCGCCGGGATCGGCTGGCGGTTTTAGAGGCTGGTGAAAGGCGATTTGCCCCATGTCGTCCCTGATTCAGGCGCACAAAGCGGCGCACCGGGCTACCAGACCCACGAGGGAATACGACCTGGATCAAAGTTTGAACGCTTCATTTGATCCAGAGAAAGCCAAATCACCGGAAAACCAGCTTGCCAAGGGGCGGGGGCGGCGAAACGCCCTCGCTCCTCATCTTTTTCTGCCGCGCGATCTGTGTTCAGGGTTTCCCCCATCGCATTGATCGCCCGGTGACGTTTGACCCAGTCCAATTGATGAAAACCAGCGCGAGAGGATAAAAAAGATGAAAAATATTGACCAGTATCGCGCAATGAAAGTGCCGCGCTATACGAGTTATCCGACAGCGATCGAGTTTTCTGATGAGGTCGGCGAAACCGAGCATCGTGGCTGGCTGGCGGCGCTTGATAACGAGCAGTATTCGTCACCGATTTCACTTTATCTCCATGTGCCATACTGCAAACAGCTGTGTTGGTATTGTGGGTGCCATGCTCAGGTGAACAACCGCGCGGCCACGATTTCACGGATGGCAAACAGGCTTGCCGCCGAGGCGGCGCTTGTGGATCAGACGCTTGGCGGTGTTCACGAAGTTTCATCGGTCCATTTCGGTGGCGGGACGCCGACGACGCTCAGCAGCGATGATTTCGATCTCGTTATGTCGGCATTGCGCACCCTCTTTGCGTTCACCGTTGATTGCACGGTTTCGGTAGAGATTGATCCCCGCACCCTTACCGAACAAAAAGCGCTTCGGCTCGGCAAGGCCGGGGTCAACCGGGTGAGCCTGGGTGTCCAGGATTTCGCACGCAATGTTCAAACCTCAATCAATCGGGTGCAGCCTTATGTTCAGGTGGCTGAGGCGGTCGACTGGCTTCGATTGGGCGGTGTCGAAAAAATTTCCTTTGATTTGATGTATGGTTTGCCGAACCAAACGACCTCGAGCGTAATCGCGACCGCGATGAAGGCCATCACGCTCAACCCTGATCGCCTTTCGGTTTTTGGCTATGCGCACCTGCCCCAGATGCTTAAACATCAGCGGCTGATTGACGAGGATACGCTACCGCAAACGGGTGAGCGCTGGGAACAGGCAGAGGCGATCGCCGCCTGTGTCGAGGGGGCGGGCTATGTGCCAATCGGCTTTGATCATTTTGCACGACTTGACGATCCGATAGCTATTGCGGCGGCTTCGGGCGGTTTGAGCCGAAATTTCCAGGGCTTTACCGCTGATGAAGTTGGTGTTCTGATTGCTTTTGGTCCCTCGGCGATTTCAAGCCTGCCGCAAGGGTTTGTGCAAAATGAAAAGTCCATTCAGGGGTATGAAGAGGCGATCGCCGCCGGGCGTTTGCCGAGTGTACGCGGCGTAAAGCTATCCAAGGAAGATCGGGTGCGCGGTGCGATCATACGCGATCTCTTGTGCAATTTTTCGTGTGATGTCGGTACGCGAGCGCGTGAGTATGGGTTTGCACTTTCGGTTTTCCAGCAAGCGTTCGATCAGTTGGTCCCACTGGTGGATGATGGCCTGGCGGTGATAGAGGGAAATCGTGTTTACATCCCGAAAGATGCCCGACGGTTGGCGCGCGTTGTTGCCTGCTGTTTTGATGGCTATCGCACGCTCGCAACCGCTCGAGGATCGTTGGCGGTTTGACGCCTGATTTTATATACGACTAATTGACACTTGGAATCGCTTCAGGTTTCGATCTATTGTCACGCTAGATTGACACTTATCACTATCTGTCCAAGTTGAAAGTCGGTGGAAACATGGATCATGACGGCGTGCAAAACATAGTTGGCGTGGATGCTTCGGCTATGGACGAAGACGACAAGTCAACAATGCCTGAGACGTCTTGCGGGTCAAACACAGCCCTTTTTTGCGCTCAATGCAGCGTTCGCGGTCGCTCGATTTGCGCCATGCTCGACGGGCAGGAACGAAAGCACCTGGATAAACTGGTTACCTCGCGCTCAATCAGCGCAGGGTCCAGCATCTTTGGAGAGGGTGATGAGTCAAATCACCTTTACATCCTCACGCACGGCGTTGTTCGATTGTCGAAACTGTTGCGCGATGGCCGTCGTCAGATCATTGGGTTTCTGTTTGCGGGTGACTTTCTCGGAAAACAGAATGCCGGCGAATATGCGTGTGATGCTGAGGCGGTAACGGATACGAAACTGTGCAGTTTTTCGCACCCTATGTTAACGCGGCTATCGGAAGCCTATCCGGGTATCAAAGACCGACTGATGGCCGAGACCACGAACGAGCTTGAGCAGGCTCAGGAACATATTCTGCTTCTGGGTCAAAAAACGGCGGCCGAGCGTGTTGCAAGTGCGCTTTTGAACTTCGCGTGTCGCTCAACCGGGCAGAGTGAATCGCCGCTTACCTTTACTCTTCCGGTATCTCGCCAGGATCTCGCGGACTATCTTGGTTTGCGCATTGAAACCGTAAGCCGCACGCTAAGTCGGTTTCGGAAATCAGGGCTGATCAGGGAGACGTCGCGAACGTCAATGATCATCGACGATATTGACAGGCTTGAAGACGTCGCAAGCGGGGATCAGTTCGGCTGATCAAAGGCGCGTCTGATCGGAAATGATGCGCAAGAATACGAAAGTCAGCTCAACGATTGCCGCTGGCCACGCTGCGCGACCAGTTCACGACATGTCCCGTGATTAAGCAGAGGCTACCTGCCACCGTTAATGCGGTTTCAGTCACCTCGTCTCCATGCGTCATGATCGCGGCAAGGAGGAGCGCGCACCCTGTCGCTGCAAAGAGGGCGGGGCCCAACAAACGATGGCGCTGCCATCCTTCAAACATGGCAATTGCCGCGACCGGGATAACGAGCAGGAAGAGTCCGATATGAAGTACGGCGCCGTGTTCCAGAATGCCGCCAAGCATTGGGA
>JBCDDR010000008.1:0-26665 GCA_039180205.1 Pseudomonadota bacterium
GAAAAACCTCTTTTTGCCAGTGGTGCTGATCGCGCTTCCGGCATTGCTTGTCGTGCGGCAACCCGATCTTGGCACGGCCTTGCTTCTCAGCTTTGGCGGGATTGTACTCATTTTTCTCTCTGGCGCGCGTATGTCGCTGTTTGTTGGTGCCATCGCAATTGCATTGGTCGCCATCCCCGTTGGTTGGGGGGCACTCCATGATTATCAACAGGACCGGGTTCTGACCTTCCTGGATCCTGAGCGCGATCCCCAGGGCACGGGCTATCATATTCGACAATCCAAAATCGCCTTGGGGTCAGGGGGGCTAACGGGCAAAGGCTATCTACAGGGCACGCAAAGCCATTTGAATTTCCTGCCCGAAATGCACACCGACTTTATATTCACCATGTTCGCGGAGGAGTTTGGCCTGTTCGGAAGCCTGTTTCTGCTCGGTCTTTATGCCGCGCTTATTGTTTTTGGTAACTTTACAGCAAGCCAAAGTCGAAGCCACTTTGGCCGCCTCGTCGCCAGCGGAGCGACAACGGTGGTCTTTTTGTATGTATTCATCAATATCGCAATGGTGATGGGTCTTTTGCCGGTAGTTGGTGTACCACTCCCCCTCGTTTCATTTGGCGGATCAGCCACATTGACCGTTATGTTTGCGCTGGGTTTGATCATGAACGTTGCCGTTCACAGCAAAGTGCGGCTCGATCGATAACTTACGGTGCCGTGGGTCCTGGCCCTAAATCTCCAAATGCAGAGGAATTCCGTGTCGCCTCTTGCCTTTGCGGATACAAACAGGGTAGCGCAACGCGTAGGCACTTCGGTTTTCTCGTATTGCTGATTGACCCGTGGTTTCGGTGATAAGGACCCCCCTCTATGGCCATTCATGTCGCACTTAGCCACAAGACGATCTATCGCTATGATCGTTTGGTGGAGCTGGGCCCACAGGTCATTCGCCTGCGCCCGGCACCGCACTGCCGCACACGCATTTTGAGCTATGCGCTTAAACTTGAGCCCGCCGACCATTTTTTGAATTGGCAGCAGGACCCGCAGAACAATTACCTTGCCCGCGTTGTTGTGAATGAGCCAACCGATCGATTTGAGGTTCATGTTGATCTGACGGCGGAGATGGCAGTCTATAATCCGTTTGATTTCTTTTTGGAGCCCGATGCGGAAACCTTTCCGTTTTCTTATGAACCAAAGCTGATGCGCGAGCTGGCCCCTTTCCTGGTGGCCGATGAGGAAAGTCCGAAACTCGATGCCTGGATGAAGTCGGTTCCGCGTGAAGAAATGCGAACGATTGATTTCCTGGTGAATCTGAACCAACGGCTCTCCAACGATATCGACTATCTGGTCAGGATGGAGCCGGGCGTTCAAACCTGTGAACAGACGCTGACCAAGCGCAGCGGGTCCTGCCGTGACAGCGGGTGGCTTCTGGTTCAGATCCTGCGGCGGATGGGGCTCGCTGCCCGATTTGTTTCCGGCTACCTCATTCAATTAAAGCCCGATGTGAAATCGCTCGATGGTCCTTCGGGGACCGATGTCGACTTTACCGACCTGCATGCCTGGACAGAAGTCTATCTGCCGGGGGCTGGCTGGATTGGGCTGGACCCCACTTCGGGTTTACTCGCGGGGGAGGGGCATCTCCCGCTCGCCGCCTCACCTGAGCCCACGTCCGCCGCACCAATCACTGGCGTTGCGTCATCTGCCAATGTCGACTTCAGTTTCGACATGAAGATTGAACGGGTATTTGAAACCCCGCGTGTGACGAAACCATATACGCGCAAACAGTGGGAACGTATCGATACGCTCGGGAAATCGATCGATAAAGAACTACAGGCTGGTGATGTTCGATTGACCATGGGCGGCGAACCGACTTTTGTTTCAATCGATCATGTCGATAACGATGAATGGAACACCGAAGCGGTTGGCCCTACCAAGCGGGGACTGGCTGCGAACCTGATTGAACGCTTGCGTAAACGGTTTGCACCGAATGGCATGCTCCATTTCGGTCAGGGCAAATGGTATCCGGGCGAAAGCCTTCCCCGGTGGGCGTTTGCTGTCTATTGGCGGTCCGATGACAAGCCGCTTTGGCAGAATGGCGAGCTTATCGGCGCACCGCGTGATGAAGAAGGCGCGCTGCCGAAAGTTGCGGCCGACGAAGGCGTTGCGGAGGCGTTTTTGGCAGAACTGGCTACCGAACTTGGCGTGGGGGCTGACAATGTGGTGCCCGCATTTGAAGACCCGGCTGAATATCTGAAAGCCGAGCAGGATCTGCCGGTCAATGTCGACCCGATCGATAACAAACTTGAAGACCCTGAAAAGCGCGCGCGGATTGCAAAGGTATTCTCACGCGGACTTGGCAAACCAGCTGGATATGTCCTTCCAATCCAGCGCTGGCAGAGCAAGGCCGACAAAACGACGTCGCGGCGTTGGCAATCGGAAAAATGGGTGTTGCGGCGCGGACGCCTTTTTTTGGCACCGGGGGACAGTCCCGTTGGCTATCGTATGCCGCTCGGATCATTGCCTTACATTTCGCCCGCAAGTTTTCCTTACTTCTTCGCCGCCGATCCCTTTCGCGACCGTGATCCGCTGCCTGAGCCGCCAGAGACCCGGTCTCAGCCCGAAAACAAGGGTGAAAAAGAAGTTACGACGCTGCGCAACCGGCGGGCGGGGGCCCCGCCGCGTCTGGAAGACGAGCGTGCAAATGCCCAAAATCAGATCGAACAGCATTTAAGCGAACATGAGTTTGCCGTGAGGACCGCGTTTGCGGCCGAGATGCGCGCGGGTAACCTGAGCATCTTTATGCCGCCAACCGAAAGTGCCGAAGATTATGTCGAACTGGTGGGAGCGATTGAGACTGTCGCGCAACGCATGGAAACGCCTGTCCTGATCGAGGGTTACAGCCCACCTCCCGATGACCGGTTGAATGTCATCAAGGTGACGCCCGACCCCGGGGTGATCGAGGTGAATGTTCACCCCGCGCATGATTGGCCCTCGCTTACTGAGATGACCAAGGGGCTCTATGAGGACGCCTATCTCAATCGGCTGGGTACTGAAAAATTCATGATCGATGGCCGCCATACCGGAACCGGAGGCGGCAACCACCTCGTGGTTGGTGGCGCGACCCCTTCGGACAGCCCGTTCTTGCGCCGACCTGATCTTCTGCGAAGCATCGTCACCTTTTGGCAGAACCACCCTTCGCTGTCCTACCTGTTTTCGGGTTTGTTTATTGGGCCGACAAGTCAGGCGCCGCGGATCGATGAAGCGCGGCATGACGCCCTTTACGAGCTTGAAATCGCCTTTTCACAAATCCGCGACCCCTATAGCGATGACCATGCGCGGACCGGTGGCGAGATCACGCCGCCCTGGCTGATCGACCGGATCTTGCGCGATATTCTGACGGACTCGACCGGGAATACGCACCGTACCGAAATCTGCATCGACAAGCTCTATTCGCCCGATGGACCGACGGGACGTCTCGGCCTAGTTGAGTTTCGCGCATTTGAAATGCCGCCACATGCTGAAATGTCACTTGCACAGCAACTCCTGCTCCGTGCCCTCATCGCTCGTTTTTGGAAAACACCATATAAACAACCGCTCGTACCCTGGGGGACCGCGCTCAATGACCGCTTTATGCTGCCGCATTTTGTCTGGGCAGATTTTGAGGATGTCATCGCGGATATGAACCGCGCGGGCTATCCGGTTGATGCCGAGTGGTTCAAGCCGCATTTTGAGTTTCGGTTCCCGCTGTTCGGGGATGTGATCTACGACGGGGTCAAGCTTGAGCTCCGTCAGGCGCTTGAGCCCTGGCATGTGCTCGGCGAGGATGGGACGATTGGCGGAACCGCGCGGAACGTGGATAGCTCGGTCGAGCGGCTGCAACTCAAAGTCTCGGGCATGCGTGATGAGCGCCACATGATTGGCTGTAACGGGATTGCTGTGCCGCTGACGCCGACGGGGATCGATGGCGAATATGTCGCCGGTGTACGCTTCCGCGCGTGGCAGCCTGCGCGCTGCCTCCATCCGACCATCGGTGTACATTCGCCCCTCACCTTCGATGTTTTTGACCGATTTCATGAACGATCTCTGGGCGGGTGCGTTTACCATGTGGCGCATCCGGGCGGGCGAAGTTATGAAACCTTCCCTGTCAACAGCTATGAAGCGGAAAGTCGCAGGCTCGCGCGCTTTGTTCGCCACGGTCACTCGCCTGCGGGCGCACCGATTGAAAGCCTCGGCGTCCATAGGGACTTTCCTTTAACGCTTGATTTGCGGCGACTTGGCTAGTCCAAATCCTGAGGGTAGACAGATGAGCCAACCCCGTCGTCGATGACGAAACTAGGTTTGGAAACAACATGGAAAACCGAGTTCATGATCAGGCTTCTGGCCAGGCGGTGCCGTCTTCGAACCTGTTCGGCAACTATCATTCGTGGGTTGGTCAGCGCGATGAGTTTCTTAATGAATTTGGTGAGCCGCGCCCACACTGGACAAGGTTAGCGAAATCCTTTTCGGCGATGTCCGATGCCGATCTCGCTGGGCGCTGGACCAATGTTGAGCGCCTGCGCTACGAAAACGGCATCACCTACAGCTTTCCAACAAATGAAGATGCTGCAAGCCGTCCGTGGGCTCTAGACCCTGTGCCATTGATGATGGCCGAAGGAGAATGGGCGCAGTTAGAACAGGGCGTGCAGCAGCGCGCTCATCTGTTGAATATGCTGCTTGCCGATATTTACGGTTCGCAGAGGCTCCTCACAAGTTGCGCACTGCCTGCGGGTCTTGTTTTTGGCAATCCCGATTTTCTGCGCCCGGCGCATGGCATTCGCCAACGCGGCGGTAACTATCTGCAATATTATGCGGTTGACGTCGCGCGGGGACGTGATGGCAACTGGATCGTTGTCAAAGATCATTGCGAAATGCCCGAAGGCGGCGGTTTCGCCCTCGAAAATCGCGTTGTCATGTCACACTGCTTCCCGGAGATTTTTCGTGAGGCACAGGTGCGCAGGCTTGCCAACTTTTATCAGGCGATGCACCAGGGCCTTGAAAGTCTCACCCGCCGCGATGAGCCGCGTATTGTGGTGATGACGGGTGGGCCTGATCAGCAAAACTATTTCGCCCATGCCTATTTTGCGCGTTACCTCGGTTATACGCTTGCCGAAGGCGCTGATCTGATGGTGCGGGATGAACGCGTTTATCTGAAAACACTGGACGGTCTGAAGCCGGTTGATCTGATCCTGCGGCGCTTACCTGGGGAGTTTTGCGACCCCCTCGAGCTGCGCGCGGACTCGCTCAAAGGCGTCCCGGGTCTGATGCAGGCAATCCGGGCAGAGAATGTCGTCGTGACGAATGCGCTTGGCAGCGGTGTTGTGGAGAGCGCGGCCTTGATGCCATTCTTGCCCGGTCTTTGCCGCCAATTGCTGGGTGAAGAATTATCGTTGCCGTCTCAGGAAACCTGGTGGTGTGGCCAGCCGGAGGGGCAACAACACATATTGGCAAACCTTCAGAACTATCGTTTGAAACGCGCGTTTGGGTCATTTAACCGCCCCGATAGCGCGCACGTTCTCGATGCGACAGATGATGTTTTGCCTGAAATGACGGAAGAGGAAATGCGCAGCGCCTTCCGCTTTAAGGGCGGGCAGTTCATTGCTCAAGCACCGCTCGATCTCGCCACCGCCCCGATTTTGCACAATGAAAAACTGATCCCGTCGCCGTTTACGCTTCGGATTTTTCTCGCAGCGAACGAAGGTGGTTATACCGTGATGCCAGGCGGCCTTGTGCGGACCTTTCATGCCAATACAAACCAGTCAATTTGCGGTCTCGATGCCGAGGGTAGCAAGGACTGTTGGGTGCAAACCTCGGTTCATCGCGATAGTTCATCCAAACTCGCAGATCGCAGCAAAGGGATCATACTGCGGCGCACGGGTCGCGATCTTCCCTCGCGGGCAGCAGACAATATGTTCTGGTTGGGGCGTTATGCCGAACGCGCGGAAGGGACGATGCGGGTTTTACGCACACTGATCAATCGCGTGATTGATGACATTCGTCCCTCAGACGATATGCCCGCGATGCTGAGGGTCATTCAGCCGCTTGCCAAAAAGGCGGGGCTTCAACCCCTTGATTTGGGTCCAAAAGACCCGGATTTGCCGCCAGCATTGATCGCCCAAACGATTAGTCTCATTCGCGATGTGCGCCTGCCATATGGGTTGCAGGATAGTATCGCCCAGCTGCAGCGCACAGCCTCATTGACCCGTGACCGACTTTCGCTTGATGCCTGGAGCACGCTTGGCGCGCTCGATCGGGCGAAACTCTCGCGCATGCCAGCCAATCCCAGCACGCTCCGACTTGCTGATATCAGCGATGAGCTTGATGATGGAATCCGCTTACTCGCAGCTTTTTCAGGCATGGAAATGGAGAATATGACACGCGGGCAGGGATGGGCGTTTCTGGACCTCGGACGTCGCATCGAACGCGCCTCGCACATGATCGAGATGTTCCTCGGTCTATTGGCCCACGGTGACCCGCAAGAGGATGGAAGCCTCATTCTGCTGCTTGATCTGGCGGACAGTTTTATGACTTATCGCTCGCGTTATCTCACCACCCCGCAGCTTGCGCCCGTGCTCGATCTGTTGTTGCTTGATGAAACCAACCCGCGTTCGGTTGCCTTCCAATTTGCGGCGCTGCTTGATCATATCAATCGGCTGAATGCGAACCGTGAAGAGCCCTATCGGCGCGCGGATGAGCGGATCGTGCTTGCGACACTGACTGACCTCAGGCTTGCCGACATCGCAAGCCTTTGCATCAAGAGCCGTCGCGGGCGGCGATTGAAGCTTGTTTCGCTCCTCAATGAGGTCGAAGAGTCGCTGCCCGAACTTTCATCAACCGTCGCGAGAATGTATTTCACGCATACCCTGGACAGCACCGCCATCACGCTTATGCAGCCGCCGGGAGGTGCATTGTGAAACGCTATGCGCTGAGCCATCGCACGCGATATCAGTATTCCCAGCCGGTTTCGCTTTCGCGGCATTTGCTTCATCTCTCGCCGCGTCCGGTTCCTCATCAGGCTTGTCGCAGGCATCAGCTGAAAATTTCACCGCCCCCGAGCATCACAAGCGATGGTACCGATTTTTTTGGAAATCCGATCCGATATGCGACTTTCCAGGACAATCATTCGCGTATTGATATCTTGGCGGAAAGCTTGATTGATGTGCAGTCACGCCCGACGCTTGATGTCAACTCGACAACGCCCTGGGAAGACGTTCCTCAGATGATCGCCGGGGATTTGAGCATTGAGGGGCTTGGGATCTCGCAATTCTGTTACGCATCTCGAATGACGATTGCGGATACCAATCTGGTCGCGGACATCACGCGGTTTTTTACACCAGGTCGGCCTGTTCTGGAGGCTGCGATGGACCTGATGGGCCACATTTTTGCAACTTACGAATATGATGGAACAGCAACAACGGTGAGCACGCCGGTAGATGAGGTGATCCGCATCAAACGCGGGGTCTGCCAGGATTTTGCCCACCTTCAGATCGCATGTTTACGAGCTCTTGGCCTCGCCGCGCGGTATGTCAGTGGCTATCTGCTCACACACCCGCCCGAGGGCCAGGAGAAACTGGTGGGGGCCGACGCATCGCACGCCTGGCTATCGCTTTGGGTGCCCGAATATGGTTGGGTCGACCTCGACCCGACCAACAACATCATTCCGGGCGATGAGCATATTACACTTGCCTGGGGACGTGACTATGCCGATGTGAGCCCCATCAACGGGGTCATATTCGGTGGCGGACAGCACACGGTGCATGTTGAGGTCGATGTCAATCCGACCTAGCTCCGGCCACGGGCACATTGGCAGGTCGTAACGCAACCTCTCCGCGCGGCGTGCCAGAGGCCAGTTGGCCAAGTGAAATTCAGCCTTTGCGCTTCAGGGAAATATTTCCAAAACGCTTGTTGAATTTGGCAACCTTACCGCCCGCGTCGACAAGGCGCTGCGACCCACCTGTCCAAGCCGGGTGCGATGTCGGGTCAATTTCCAGATTGAGCGTGTCGCCCGATTTGCCCCACGTCGAGCGGGTCTGGAAGGTTGTGCCGTCAGTCATTGCGACGGTAATCATGTGGTAGTCTGGGTGAATTTCTTTTTTCATGCGCCGATCCTCGAAAAAACAAGCGCGGTGGATACATGTTTCGCGTCGGAGATGCAACCTCTTGTCTCAGTTTCAAAGCTAAGATTTCGAATTGAACGCATTGTCGAGTGCGATTGGGCCTGCTATAGCCCGCAAAATGAGTAGTTCAGCACCAAAATTAGAACCGATCGAAGATTCAGTTGACGCGAAAGCGCCGCCGCGCAGATCGCTGAAAAAGCTGAAATTAATCGGTGATTTCATCAAGCGGTATCCGCGCCAGCTGAGTTTCGCGGTGATTGCCCTTTTTGTTGCCGTTCTGGCGACCCTGTCGGTACCGAGTGCGCTCGGGCGCATTGTCGATAAGGGGTTCGGAGCAAGCAACGAAGCGGTGATCGACCAATATTTCCTGGGTCTTATCGGCGTTGTCATTGTGCTCGCGCTTGCGACCGCGTTGCGCTTTTATTATGTGACCTGGCTTGGCGAGCGGGTTGTTGCCGATATCCGGATTGCCGTTCATTCCAATCTGCTGACTTTAAGCCCGTCTTTCTTCGAGGAAAACCGGCCCAGTGAGATTGCGTCGCGCCTGACCGCGGACACAACGCTCATCCAGACGGTGGTGGGCTCATCGGCGTCGATCGCTTTGCGGAATTTCCTGATGGCGGTGCTGGGGACGGTATATCTCGCTTATATCAGCCCCAAACTGATGGCGATGATTGCGCTAGTTATACCGGCCGTCATCATCCCGATCATTGTTCTGGGTCGTCGCGTACGCAATTTGTCGCGTAAATCACAGGACCGGATTGCCGACGTTGGCGCTATGGCCGATGAGGCGTTGAGCGCGCTCAATGTCGTACAGGCCTTCACGCACGAGCCGATCGAGCGTGATCGATTTACGGGTGCCGTGAATGAGGCCTTCGAAACAGCGAAAAAACGAACCCTTGTGCGGTCTTTGATGACTGCGACCGTCATCTTTTTGATTTTCGGCGCGATTGCCTTTGTGCTTTGGCAGGGGGCGAAAGATGTCATCGCCGGGCGGATGACCGGCGGGGTAATCACGGAGTTTATCTTTGCCGCGGCGATTGTGGCCGGGGCCTATGGCGCGTTAATCGAAGTTTATGGTGACCTGATGCGTGCGGCGGGTGCTGCCGGACGGTTGGGAGACCTGATGACGACTGAGCCGACCATCAGCGCTCCGGCAGAGCCGCAAGAGTTTCAAGCGCCGGTCCGGGGCCATATTCAGATTGAAGGGCTTTCGTTTCGCTATCCGGCCAAACAGGATATTCCGGCGTTAAAAAACTTCACCCTCGACATTGCTCCCGGTGAAACGGTGGCGCTCGTTGGCCCCTCAGGCGCGGGCAAATCAACCGTTTTTCAGCTTTTGCAGCGATTTTATGATCCGCAAACGGGGCAGGTTCGAATCGATGGCGTGCCCATAGAAACGCTGGACCCGCGTAACCTGCGCGCCAACATGGCTCTTGTCCCACAGGAGACCGTGATCTTTGCGGCGAGCGCGCGCGAGAACATTCTCTATGGCCGCCCCGAGGCAACCGAGGCCGAGATCATCGAGGCGGCACGCGACGCGGTGGCGATCGATTATCTCGAAGCGCTTCCTGAAGGACTTGATACCTATCTTGGTGACAAGGGTGTTCGGCTTTCAGGTGGGCAGCGTCAGCGCTTGGCGATTGCGCGGGCGATCTTGCGGGATGCGCCCATCTTATTGCTCGATGAGGCGACGAGTTCGCTCGACACCGAAAGCGAGAAGCAGGTTCAAAAAGCGCTCGAACGATTGATGAAAGGCCGGACGACCTTGGTGATCGCGCATCGGCTGTCGACGGTTTTGCGGGCTGACCGGATCCTGGTGATGGAGGATGGCGAAATTGTCGCAGAGGGTACCCACAAATCTCTGATGGATGAGGACGGCCTTTACGCTCGTCTTGCACGGTTGCAGTTTGAAACCGACGACGTCGCTTAAACCATCCCACGGTTCTCGGCATCTATGGCCGCTCCATCACGGCGACGATCACGAATTTGTCTAAGGAAAACGGTCGGTCAGTTGCCGATTCTCTGATAATCTATAAAGCCTTCGGGAGCGAGTTGCCCTGATCAGATATTTATCGATTTGGCCTTGACGTTTACGTAAACGTTAATTAGCTAATCGAGATGCCTAACCGGTTTCACATCGATCTGAAAGAGACGCGATGACGACCTATTCGATCACCGATCTTGCCAAGGAGAACGGTATCACGCCGCGAACAATTCGTTTTTACGAAGATCAGGGCCTGATAACGCCTGATCGGCAGGGGGCTCAGCGCGTATATTCAAAGGGTGATCGGGCCCGGCTCGCGTGGATCCTGCGGGGGAAACGGGTTGGGTTTTCGCTCAGCGAGATCCGCGAAATGCTTGATCTTTATGAGATTGATGATGATCGCGCGACCCAGCGCCAGGTAACTCTGGAGAAGTGCCGCGATCGCATTTCGACATTGAAGCAGCAGCAACAAGATCTGGCTGCGACGATTGATGAGCTTGAAACCTTTTGCCAGGCCATCGAAAATCTCGATTTATCAAATCACTAAGTGGCGACCTTCAGAAAATATGTGAAATAACGCCATATCGAAACCTTCGTAAGCAACCGACTGATTTTTTAAGGAAAATCGACATGCCGACTTACTCTGCGCCCACCAAGGACATGAATTTTATTTTGAATGAGGTGCTTCATTTAGAGAAGTATTCGAACCTTCCCGGATTTCAGGAAGCAACCCCCGATGTTGTGGGGGCGGTTTTGGAAGAAGGTGCAAAATTCGTCGAAGGCGTTCTGCAGCCACTTAACCAGGTTGGAGACGAAGAGGGTTGCACCCGGCACGAGGACGGATCGGTCACAACGCCGACCGGCTTCAAGGATGCTTACAAGCAATATGTCGAAGCCGGATGGGGCAGCCTGACAGCTGATCCTGAGTATGGCGGACAGGGCCTGCCGCACGTGATTGGGTCAGCGTTTGAGGAAATGCTGATCTCGTCAAACATGGCGTTTGCGATGTATCCGGGTCTTACCCAGGGTGCTGTTGCGGCCATTCATGCGGTTGGATCAGACGAGCAGAAACAGACGTATCTTCCCAATATGATTGCCGGCACCTGGACGGGGACAATGAACCTCACCGAGCCGCATTGTGGGACGGATCTTGGCCTTCTTCGCACCAAAGCGGTGCCGCAGGAGGATGGCACCTACAAGATCACGGGGACCAAAATCTTCATTTCATCGGGCGATCACGATATGTCCGAGAACATCATCCACCTCGTTCTCGCGAAAATGCCGGACAGCCCCGATAACGTGAAGGGTATCTCGCTCTTCATCGTACCGAAATTCCTGGTCAACGAGGACGGATCAGTCGGCGAGCGAAACACGCTCGGCTGCGGATCGATCGAAAAGAAAATGGGGATCCATGGCAACTCGACCTGCGTGATGAACTATGACGAAGCGACGGGGTATCTGATCGGCGAAAAGGAACGTGGGCTTGCCGCGATGTTCATTATGATGAACGCGGCACGTCTCGGCGTGGGTCTGCAGGGGCTTGCTCAGTCAGAAGTCAGTTACCAAAACGCGGTTACCTACGCCAATGATCGCATTCAGATGCGGGCCTTGACCGGCGCCAAAAATCCGGAGGCCAAGGCAGATCCAATTATTGTTCATCCCGATGTGCGGCGCATGCTGATGGATGCCCGTTCTTTTAATGAGGGCGCGCGTGCGCTCGGTCTTTGGGCCGGCCTGCAGGTTGACCTGACCCATAAAGCACAAACCGAAGAAGAGCGGAAAGCCGCCGATGACCTCGTCAGTCTGCTGATCCCGGTCGTAAAAGGTGTGTTTACCGACAAGGGCTTTGAAAACGCCGTTGCGGCTATGCAGTGCTATGGTGGTCATGGCTATGTCAAAGAATGGGGTATGGAACAGTTCGTCCGCGATGCCCGCATCGCCCAGATTTACGAAGGTACCAACGGTATCCAGGCCCTCGATCTCGTCGCGCGGAAACTTCCCAAAGAAGGCGGCAAGGTCGTTCAATCCTACTTCATGCTCGTCAGCCAGTTTGCGAACGAACTGAAAGCTGATGAGCGCACGGAGACCTTTGGTAAAGGCCTCGAGAAAGCGATTGGCGATCTGATGCAGGCGACCATCTGGTTGCAGCAAAATGCGATGCAGAACCCCGATCATGCGGGTGCGGGCTCAGTCGCGTACATGCATTTGATGGGCCTCGTTGCCATTGGTCATATGTGGGGTCAGATGATCCAGGCCGCTCACCGCTCGCTTGATGCGGGTGAGGGGGATGCCGAGTTTTACAAAAACAAAATTGTCACGGGCAGCTACTTCTTCAGCCACATGTTGCCGGATACCTCGGCGCTGCGCTCAAAGGTTGAGGCTGGGGCGGACAATATGATGGCGCTCGCTGCTGAAGCGTTTTGATCAAACCCGCCCTGCGGGTTTTCCAAAGAACTATCCGAACGGGGTGGAGTGCTGCCCGGCAAATTGCGCAAAGGTGATCATTGCGCATCGATTTCGGCTTCTCCGCGGGGCTCTTGAGCGGTAGATTGTCGCATACTTAAATTTGGGGATCATTCGGGGCGCTCCGAATGGAACAACAAGGAAAACAATATGGCCGACGCTTATATTTACGACGCGGTGCGCACCCCGCGCGGACGCGGCAAGTCCGATGGGGCTTTGCACGAAATCACACCGATCCAGCTTGGCACGCAGGTTCTTGAAGCTGTGCGTGATCGCAATGAGCTTGATACATCTCTGGTCGACGATGTCATCTATGGCTGCGTTGCGCCGGTGGGCGAGCAGGGGGCGGATATTGCTCGCGCGGCCGTTTTGAATGCAGACTATGCCGAGACGACTGCTGGTGTGCAGATCAATCGCTTCTGCGCATCAGGGCTGGAGGCCTGCAACATGGCGGCTGCCAAGGTGATGACCGGGGAAGCCGACATGGCCATCGGCGGCGGTGTTGAGTCGATGAGCCGCATCCCGATGGGCACCGACGGCGGCGCGATGGTCAGTGATCCTGCTGTTTCATTCCAGATGTATTTCGTTCCCCAAGGGATCAGCGCTGACCTGATCGCCACTAAATATGGCTTCAGCCGCGACGATGTCGATGCCTATGCCGTGGAAAGCCAGAAACGGGCAAAAGCATCATGGGATGACAATCGCTTCAAGAAATCGATCGTGCCCGTCAAAGATGTGGTCGGCATGTCGGTTCTTGACCATGATGAGCATATGCGCCCGGAAGCAACAATGCAGTCCTTAGGGTCGCTGAACCCGAGTTTCCAGGCTCAGGGCGAACAGATGCCGGGCTTCAACAAAGTTGCCTTGCAACGGTATCCGGAGATCGAAAAGATCAATCATGTCCATCATGCAGGGAATTCCTCTGGGATTGTCGATGGTGCCGCAGCGGTTTTGTTTGGCTCAAAAGAGGCCGGCGAACGCGCGGATATGAAACCACGGGCGCGCATCCGGTCGTTCGCCTCGGTCGGATCCGAGCCAACGATCATGCTGACCGGGCCTTCATTCGCGGCTGAAAAGGCGCTCAAAAAAGCAGGCATGTCGGTCAACGATATCGACCTTTATGAGCTCAACGAAGCATTCGCATCGGTTGTCCTGCGGTTTATGCAAGCGCTCGACATCGACCACGACAAGATCAACGTCAACGGTGGTGCTATCGCGATGGGGCATCCGCTTGGCGCGACGGGGGCAATGATCCTCGGCACCATGGTCGATGAGCTTGAGCGTTCAGACAAGGAAACCGCGCTGGTCACGCTTTGTGTGGGTGCAGGCATGGGGACCGCAACCATTATCGAGCGGGTTTGATCGGTCCGGGCCTGGGTATTCGGCCGAGCAGTGGCTTGGCCGAAACCGCCTGCGTCGCGAAAAAATTCAATGGAATCGAAAGGACGGTGAGCGTGCATAGACCGCTGCCGCTTTTGGGGAGATTAAAATGACAGATGTAACGATGCAGGTTGATGGCGACGGTGTTGCCGTCATCACCATCGACACCGATGGCCAATCAATGAACGTGATTACCGAGGCGTTCATGGACGAGCTTGAAGCGGCTGTCGACCAAATACTCGGCGATGATGCGGTGAAAGGCGCCGTGATCTCTTCCGGAAAATCATCGGGCTTTATGGCTGGTGCTGACCTCCGCATGCTCAGCGGGCTTACCGAGCGTGCCAAATCGGTTTCCACTGAAGACCTGTTCGAAGGTCAGGTTCGTCTGAACCGGCTGCTTCGCAAAATGGAAACCGGCGGGCATTCCGCCAAGGAACTCGGCAAGGGTGCCAAAACAAAACCCTTCGTCGCGGCAGTCGATGGCTTGGCACTTGGGGGGGGCTTTGAGCTGGTCCTCGCCTGCCATCGCCGCATCGCCTCGACCAACCCGAAAATTATTTTTGGACTACCCGAGGTGCAGGTTGGTTTGCTGCCGGGCGGCGGGGGCACCCAACGCTTGCCGCGTATCCTCGGGTTTCAGGGCGCGCTTCAGTACCTGACAACGGGTAAAAATATGAAAGCGCAAGAGGCGCTCGGCTTCGGCATTCTGCACGGGGTTTGTGAACCTGACGAGCTTGTCGCAAAGGCGAAACAGGAGGTACTCGATAACCCGAAAGTGGTTCAGCCCTGGGATGAAAAGCGCTTCAAATATCCCGGTGGCGGCGGTGCGATGCACCCGAATGCAGTGATGACAATGATGGGCGCGTCGACGATTGCCCAGGGTCAGACCTATCATAATTATCCGGCGGTCGAAGCGATCTTGTCCTGCGTTTATGAAGGCTCCATCGTGCCGATGGATACGGCGGTTCTCATTGAAAGCAAATATTTCACCAAGCTGATCAAAGGCGACGTTGCCGGGAATATGATCCGCACTCTGTTCGTCAACAAGCAGGCGGCAGAGAAAGGCGCGCGGCGCCCGAAAGACGTGCCACCGGCGAAAGTCAAAAAGCTGGGCATGGTCGGTGCCGGGCTGATGGGTGCTGGCATTACCTATTGTTCGGCCAAGGCGGGCATGGACGTGGTTCTTCTCGATCGCGACCAGGATGCTGCGGACAAAGGGAAGGCCTACTCCGAAAATCTCGTGAATAAAGATGTGAAGCGTAAAAAGCTTAGCCAGGAAAAGGGCGACCAACTTCTCGCGCGGATCCACCCAACAACCGATTATGAAGATCTGCGCGGCTGTGATCTGATTATTGAAGCGGTGTTCGAATCAACCGAAATCAAGCGTGAGGTGACCCAAAAGGTGGAAGCCGTGGTGGGGCCGGATACGGTATTCGGGTCAAACACGTCAACGCTTCCCATCACTGATCTCCAGCAAAACTGGTCAAAACCAGAAAATTTTGTGGGCATCCATTTCTTCTCACCCGTTGAAAAAATGCCGCTCGTTGAAATGATCATGGGCAAAGACACGGGCGACAAGGCGCTTGCCGTGGCGCTTGATTATACCCGCCAGATCAGAAAAACGCCGATCGTGGTCAATGATAGCCGTGGTTTTTACACGTCCCGTTGCGTGGGTGTGTACATCACCGAAGGCCATGCCATGTTGCAAAATGGTGTGGTTCCCGCGCTGATTGAAAATTGCGGGAAAATGGCGGGCTACCCGATGGGTCCGCTCCAGCTGAATGACTCGGTGGCGATTGATCTGTCGGTGAAAATCGCCAAGCAGACAATGTCCGATCTTGGCCAGTCGCTCGATGATCTTGATCCCTGGGCGAAAATCCCTTTCACCATGTCGGACGAACATGGCCGCCATGGCATGAAAAACCAGAAAGGGTTTTACGATTATGACGAAGGCTCGGTGAAACCGCGCGCCTTGTGGCCTGGTTTAGGCGATTTGTTCCGTGTTTCTGAGGAACAACCCTCGCCAGCCGAGGTGAAAACCCGCCTGCTCTATCGTCAGGTTGTTGAATGTGCTCGCTGCTTCGAGGAAGGTGTTTTGACCACGCCCGAAGATGGTGATCTGGGTGCGATTTTCGGGTGGGGGTTCGGCCCATTCACCGGGGGTCCTTTCAGCTTTATGGACACTGTGGGGCTTGATAAGTTTGTGGCCGAATGCGACCGGCTTGCGCAAACCTATGGGGACCGCTTTGCACCGCCGCAGTTGCTGCGTGATATGGCGGCCCAGGGACGTACCTTCTATGGCGACGCTGAAGCGAAAAAAGCGGCGTAGATTGGACGCATCTTTTCTGGTTAGTGGTCGGGATGTGAGAAAGGCGTGTCAGAGGTATCTGATGCGCCTTTCCCTTTTTTGCCGCACATATCTGTGGTTTTGCCGCAGATATTTGTGGGGCGATGATAACTTTGAGAATTCGTGCCAATGAAAATTCATATCATCGCGGTCGGTCGGTTGCGAAAGGGGCCAGAGCGTGAACTCTTCATGCGATACCAGGAGCGCGTCAAATCGCTCGTTTCGGTAAGTGAGATTGAAGACCGCGGTCTTTCGGGACGCAACGATCCCGCGCTCGTCAAACGGTTTCGCGAGGTCATGGCCCGCGATCGGGACCGGTACGTCATCGCGCTCGACGAGGCTGGAAAAACGCCGACAAGTCCCGCGTTTGCCGAAATTCTGGGCCGTCACTCAGATAGCGCCGTTATCCAGGTTCTGATTGGCGGGGCCGACGGCTTGCCCAATGACATTCGCGCTTCCTCGCACAATGTAATTGCCTTTGGCGCGATGACATGGCCGCATATGCTCGCCCGGGCGATGGTGATGGAGCAAATTTACCGGGCGCATACGATATTAATGAAACATCCCTATCACCGGCATTGAAGTGTGGCCTATCAATCGTGCAGGTCTAGGTCTGAGGGAATTTCGCGAACGGGAGGCAAGTCAGGGCAGGCGATGGTGATGGCAGTGAAGACTCACGCACGTGGTTGGTGCGCCGTGGCGATTGCCGTTTCGATCGGTTCGTCAGGGTTTGCCCATGGGGCCGATGATGTTGACGAAGGCAAGGCCGAACGCGATCGATTGAAAACGCTCGAAAAGTCAATCGATACCGTAGCGGGCAAAAAACGCGAGCTTGATCGCGCAGCTGCCAAAGTGGCCCGCGAGATCGGGTCGCTCACCGAACAGATGGTGAGTTTTGCGAATGACATTCAAAGCCGTGAGCGCGCTCTCACACGTATCGAAATCGAGATCGGTGTTCTGAAAGAACAGCGTCAGGCGCAAGAGCTCAGTCTCGCCGCGCGGCGGGCCGAAGTCGCCGAAGTCTTGGCGGCGCTTCAACGCTTGGGACAGCGACCCATGGAACTTGTGCTGTTGAGGCCCGCAACGGCAATCGATACCGCGCGTTCAGCAAATCTCCTGTCGGGGGTGATGCCTTCCTTAGAGCAAAAAGCCGCCGTCATCCGCGAAGAGATCGAGACACTGGAGGCGTTAAAGGCTGATCTTGCGCGTCAAGAGTTTCAATATCGAGCTGATCTTGTGCGGTTGGCGGAGGAGCGCGGCAAGCTTGAAGGTTTGCGGCAGGAGCGCGAACGTCGTCGTGAAAAGCTCGAACGCCTCGCCAAGAAAGAACAAAGTCGCCTCGCAGACCTCGTCGCAGAAGCAAAATCCTTAAAGGATCTGATCGCGAAACTGGAGGAAGATGCCGCTGAGACGCGCCGAGATGAAGAAACGGCAAAGCTTGAGGTGCCCGAACTTGGGCCTCCATCGCTTGCTGAGCGCCCATTTTCGAAACGTCGAGGGACATTGCCCTATCCTGCCCAGGGGCGCATCCTTTCGGGCTTTGGCAGCCGTACGACAACGGGTCGCGCGCGCGGCGTTCGCATTGGCACACGACCAGACGCGCAGGTTGTTGCACTTTATGATGGCAAAGTGGCCTACGCGGGCCCGTTTCGGTCCTATGGGCAGTTGCTTATCATCGACCACGGCGAGGGATATCTTTCCCTTCTGGCGGGTATGGTGCGGATTGATCCAGTGGTTGGACAGTGGGTTTTGGCTGGCGAGCCGGTCGGGATCATGGGAGAAGCAGGCGCTGCCCGCGCCAGTGTGGGCAATCCCAAGCAGCAATCGTCTGCGTCCGCTCTTTATTTTGAGCTACGCAAAAAAGGAGAGCCGATCAATCCGCTGCCCTGGTTGAATGCGTCGCGTGGGTAGGACCATTCAGCGCGAAAGGGATTGCGGAGCTGGTATTCGGGGCTAGATTGGTATCCGTGTGCAGGGGATTGTGTGGTGACGCCCAGATTTTTTCTCATCAAACAATCGCGATATGGTCATGATTGTGAAACATGTTATGTTTCGAGGTGAAGACTGACAGCCCAACGCCGTTTAGTTCAGAGAGTGATCGGCGAATCCCTGAATTATGATGCGTTGATAGGCGGTAAGAAGGAGCGGAAAATGAACAAGTGGATTGCAGCAGCGGTTGGCGCTGGCGTGGCGCTTTCGGTGGCCTTCGTTGTGCCTCCACCCGAAATCGTGAATGCGAAAAGCCGTTCAGACACCTATCGACAGCTCGACCAGCTGATGGCTGTGTTTGAGCAGATCCGCTCCGAATATGTCGAAGAGGTTGATGACGCCGAGGTGATTGAAGCGGCGATCAACGGGATGCTGTCTTCGCTTGATCCGCATTCAAGCTATTTGAACGCGGATCGCTTCCGTTCCATGCAGGTGCAGACCTCGGGTGAATTCTCTGGCCTTGGTCTTGAAGTTTCAATGGAAAACGGTCTGGTAAAGGTGATTGCGCCGATCGAAGGGACACCGGCAGACCGCGCGGGTATCAAAGGCGGTGATCTGATTAGCGAGATTGATGGCCAACAGGTTCTCGGCATGACGTTGCAGGATGCTATCACGTTGATGCGCGGCCCGATTAAATCGTCGATTGATATCAAAGTCATCCGGGAGGGGGCCGAGGCACCACTCCCATTCACTGTCGTGCGCGATACCATCACCGTCCGCTCGGTTCGTTCGCGGGCGGAAGGCGACGTTGGCTATGTGCGAATTTCAACGTTCAACAAGCAAACTTCGACAGGGCTCTATAAGGCGGTTGAAAAACTGAAAAAGGAAATCGGGGATTCGATGTCGGGTATTGTGCTCGACTTGAGGGGCAACCCCGGCGGCTTGCTGGATCAGGCGATTTCGGTTTCGGATGCGTTTCTGGAACGTGGTGAGATCGTTTCGACCCGTTCGCGCGATCCGAGGGATATTCAGCGCTATAATGCCCGTAGTGGCGATATCGTAGATGGCTTGCCGGTGATTGTGCTGATCAATGCCTATTCGGCCTCAGCTTCGGAAATCGTTGCGGGTGCGCTTCAGGATCACCGTCGTGGGATTATTCTTGGTGATCGTTCGTTTGGTAAAGGGACGGTGCAGACGATTATCCCCATCGGGTCTGAGGCTGCGATGCGCTTGACGACGGCGCGCTATTATACGCCCTCGGGCCGGTCGATCCAGGAAAGTGGCATTTCCCCCGATATCGAGGTTGAACAGGTGCAGATTGCCGAAAATTCGGCGCCACGCAGAGTTCGCCGGGAAGCTGATTTGCCTGGTCACTTCGTAAACGAGAATGGTGATGAGGACGAGCCCATACCCGAGGCTGAACCTGAGGCAGACGAAAAAGATACGCCTGCCGATGATGACGGGGGAACGAAGGGTGCGCGTCCAATTGCACAGTCAGGCGACGAGCCGCAGGACTATCAGCTGAACTATGCGCTCGATCTTTTGAAGTCGATTGCGCTTTATAATGAGCGCTTTGCGATGTCCCAATGAGGTGCTAACGATGATCTTTCCGCACGATCAGTGGGTTGCGGAAACAGTGATCAAGAGCGCAACAGTATAGCAGCATCGGGACATGGCAGGTTGGTCTTGGGTTGAACGCGGGCCCTATGTGGCTTTAGCGGGATTTCTCCTGATGGTGGGCGCCGCTGTGGCCTGGTTGGTGGTAGAGTCCCCTGGCCAAGAGGCTGTCCCCGAGGCGAAGGCGCCGATTGCTCCTGCCGCCTCGGTTCCCTTACCTGCCGGAACGGTCGCGGAGGCTTCCCTCGATCCGCCCCCTTCGACGCTGGAAATCGGTACGGATGACCAAACCGGGGCTGATGAGGATGCCAGTGCTCCAAACGATTTGGATGCACCCGATCCGGCTCCCCTTCAAAACGAAATAGCTCCGGATCGTCCGGAAGATCCACCACCGGCACTTGCCGATGCAGCGGGATCGCAATCGGATAGAGAGCCTGAAGCGACAACGGGTGGAAGCCAGCCTGACCCGACGGACTCGCGGCCTTTTCGCAGGTTCGCCGTTAATTCGGTTTCCGAAAGCGATGAGCGGCCACGGATCGCGATTGTGATCCATGGGTTGGGACTGTCGAAGAAACGAACCGACAACGCTTTCGCATCGCTGCCATCGGCGGTGACATTTGCCTTTTCCCCCTATGCAGAGGATCTTCCCAGCCAGGTCGCGGATGCCCGGGCAAACGGTCATGAGGTGGTCCTCATGGTGCCGATGGAACCTGTGCGCTACCCCGCTAATGACCCGGGGCCCCATACCTTGCTCGTGAGTAATTCAGAGGCCGAAAATTTGCGGCGGATCGAGTGGGTCTTTGGGCGCACTGATGGGTATGTCGGCGTGATGAATGACATGGGGTCGCGTTTTACCGCGATCTCCGAAACCATGCGTTTTGCCCTCCGCGAGGTGAAGGCGCGCGGGCTCATGTATCTGGATGCGCGTTCGACGGCGCAATCGAAGGGCGCACAGTTGGCGCGCGAAGCGAATATCCCCTGGGCGCTCAATAACCGCTATATTGATACCGAGCCGACACCCGACGAGATTGACCGCATGCTGCGTGATCTCGAAAATACAGCCCGGACATTCGGTGCCGCTGTTGGTCTGGGGCGTCCTTTGCCCATTACGATCGCGCGCGTTGAGGCGTGGGCAAAAACACTCGAAGCAAAGGATATGGTCCTTGTCCCGTTAACGGCTGTGGCGGAACGGCAACCTGTGCGCTGAAACACCCGTTATTCGATATAAAATCACCATTGGAGGAAACTTCCGATGACATTAACCCATGCCGATCTGCCTTATCGCCCCTGTGTCGGCATTATGTTGCTCAACGCGCATGGCGACGTTTTTACAGCGAGGCGGATCGATACTCTGGTTGAGGCATGGCAAATGCCACAGGGTGGAATTGATGAGGGTGAAGATGCCCAAGCGGCTGCCTTTCGGGAGCTTGAAGAAGAGATCGGTACGGCGGATGCCGAGGTCATCGATGTGACCACCGATTGGCTAACCTATGATTTGCCCGATCATCTGCTCGGTAAGGTTTGGAAAGGCCGCTACCGTGGGCAGAAGCAACGCTGGTTTGTCATGAGGTTTCGCGGATCAGATCAGGATATCAATATCGATACCGAACATCCCGAATTCGCTGAGTGGCGTTGGCAGCCGATGAAAGCACTCCCGCAAATGATCGTGCCGTTCAAACGAGCACTCTATGAGGATCTCGTTCGTCGGTTTGGTCATTACGGCGCGGGCTGATCAAGCTGGGTCGATGTTGACTTCAAGTGCCGCGAAAAGGCACATCAAGCCATCAGCGTCGCACGCCCAGACAAGATCATAACTCGCGTAATAAAGCGTACCCTCCCATGAGGCGTTTGGCGTCCTATCCATAGATATCCGGACGGAAGCGCCCCGCATGAGCGCCCCGGGAGCGGCTGCCAAGCGGGATTCATCATGCGGCCATTGGTCGGGCAGATACAACCAGGCGCCGACTGCCTCGCTGGGCTTTTCGCCACCATCACCCGCCGCCCGAAGTGATTCATCCACGCGACCTAACCAATCAGCGATATGTGGAAAGTGGCTCGCTACAAGCTCATCAGATGTACTGTCTTTCCGCGCGTGCTTTGCGATTGCCCGACACATGAGATCGACGAGGCCCAGCCGGTCGCCCTGCAAAAACGGTCGGCCATCACTGATCTGGCGTTCAATAAGCGCCAGGTGAACTCCGGTGGCGCGGTGCGTTCGGGCCTCATTTGCGACGCGATGCACCCAATGGCTGAGCGCAAGCGGCATGCCGCGATTGCCGTTGGGAAACAAACGATCGCCAGAGTCCGACAGATCGAAAGCAAGTGCCGTTGCCAGCCACCCCATCGTTGCTGAGCCCGCATGGTTCAGCGTCGGCATTTGCAGAGCCTGTTTCGCTTCCTGTCGAATATCGGGGGCGCGTTCGGGGGATACCCCAAACCATCGCGCGATGTTTTCGATCAGGTCAATCTCTAGTGCACGTGCGCCGTTCGAACTGAGCTGAGGCGAGCGAGGGGGAGACGTCACGTTCGCGCAGGCAGAATTTCGCCGCTGGTAAGCGCGACCGCCTCAATTTCGATCATCAATTCGGGAAGGGCGAGTTGGCGGACCTCAACTATGGTATCGGCGGGGTAGGGTTTGGTGAAATGGCGGGCACGAAGGTCTATCATCTTAGGAAAATGACTCATGTCGGTCAGAAAAATCGTGACCTTGACGACCTGTTTGAGGGTGCTTCCCGCCGCTTCCAGTATTTTTCTGAGGTTGCTAAAGGTCGCCTCTGCCTGGGCATCAAAGTCGCCCACCCCAACAATTTCCCCGGTATCGGAAAGCGCTGCCTGGCCAGATACAAAGATAAAGTCGCCGGCGCGGATTGCCTGAGAGATATGAAACGGCGCGTAAGGATCGGGCGTGGTTGCGATTTGGCGGGACTCCATAGTGGCGCGTTCCTTTTTTGAATATTTGTCGACACAAATAAGTGAACCGGTCGGGCTGGCATCTAGCAGGCCGACAGATCATTTTGCTTTGAACAGCATGCGATACTGCTAAATCTTGTCAATGCGAAAGGATCACGCCCTCATGGTTTTCCACCAGGTTCTTCCCCAGGCCTTTTCAAGGTTTTTGTCTGTCTTTCTCCTTGTTTTTCTTGGTTTTTCAGGGACGGCACTTGCCGAAAAACCCGAGATCTACCTGTCTTCGGGGGGAGTCTTTTCTTCTGGATGGGAGTTTGCGCTCGATGGGTACGATACGGTTGCCTACTTCACTGAAGGCAAGCCCGTGAAAGGGGATCCTGCATATAAAACTGTGTTCAAAGGGGTCACCTGGATTTTCGCAAATCAGAAAAACCTCGATAGCTTCCTGGATGACCCGGATCGTTACCGTCCGCAATATGGCGGGTATTGTGCATATGCTGTGGCTCAAGGCACAACGGCAAAGGGTGATCCTGAGCAGTGGTATATCGAAGACGGAAAGCTTTATCTCAACCTTAACCCAAAGATTTTGAAGCGGTGGGTCGGACAAAAAGCAGAATATATCGAAGCTGCAGACAATAACTGGCCTAAGGTGATAAACGATTAGTCGCACAACGGGGGGAATGAAATGAAAGCGGCATATTACGAAACCTTTGGCAACGCCGACGTAATGCAGGTGGGCGAGCTTTCAAACCCCCCGCTTTCCGACGGCCAAGTCATGATCAAGGTCGCTGCCGCCGGGGTCAATCCGATTGATTGGAAAATCCGGAGCGGCGCGTTCGCGGATGTTTTCCTAGCTGTGTTTCCAGTCGTTCCGGGTTGGGATGTTGCAGGCGAGATTGTGGAGATCGGCGCGGGCGTTGAAGGGTTTGCGGTTGGTGACCCGGTTTATGCCTATGCGCGCACCGATACGGTGCAGTATGGGACATATGCTGAGCTCGTACCAGTTGATGCAACGCAGGTGGCGCTTGCGCCTGAACGTCTCACCTTGAGGGAGGCCGCGTCAATTCCGGTGGTGGCGCTTACCGCATGGCAAGCCTTGATTGAAACTGCCGACGTATCAAGCGGTCAAACCGTCCTTGTACATGCGGGCGCGGGCGGCGTTGGCAGTTTTGCCATCCCACTTGCCAAGTGGCGCGGTGCGCGGGTGATAACGACGGCAAGCCCCGCCAAAGCCGATTATGTGACCCAGCTCGGCGCGGATGTAGTCATCGACTATAAACGAGCCGATTGGGCCGATCAGGTACGCGAAGGCGCTCCAGGAGGTGTTCATGCTATTCTCGATGGTGTGGGCGGAGAAACCGGGGTTAAGTCGCTCGACCTCGTCAACCCGGGCGGACATATGGTATGCCTGAATGATGCGCCGGATGATGCGATCGCCGCGGAAAAGTCGGTTCGCCTGACCCGACTTTATGCTGCGCCAAGCGGTGCGCAACTTGCTGAAATCGCCAAACTAATCGATCAGCATATTCTTCCGCTTCCACCGATTGAAGTCTTTCCGCTCGATAACGCGATCGAAGCCATGCGCAAAAGCGAAGGCGGTCGGACGGCAGGCAAGCTTGTGATCGCTGTTGACCTCGCGCTTTAACTTCATCTCTGCCATTTTCCTAACCTGATCTTTCGCCTTTCGCTCGGGGCCAATTCCGGTTAGGGGGACGAATGACCATGATTGAAAGATGAAACGATGGACAATATTCAAGCAGCATATCAGGCGGGTATCCGGGCGCTGCAACAGGGTGATGCCCAGTCAGCGCGTCCTCAGCTTGCCCTGGTTTACCGCTCCGACCCGACCAATCAGGACGTTGCGCTGGCTTATGCGATGGCTCTGCGCGACACACTGGCGCGCGAAGAGTGCGCGAAGGTCATTGATCAACTGCTCGAGGCGAACCCACGGCATTTCATGGGCTTGATGGTGAAGGCGGATAATCTCGTCGCGATGGGCAAACGTGGAGTTGCGGGCCCCTACTATCAGGCGGCTGCATCGCTCGTGCCGAACCCGGAACAGCATCCGCCACATATTCAAAAACATGTCGAACGTGCGCGTCAGAATGCGGCTCAGTTGGTAACTGAATACGAGGCATATGCGGAAAGGTTTCTCAAGGATGAGGGATTTGCTCAGGAACCGGGCGAACCGCTCAACGACTACCAGCATGCGGTCGATATCTTGTTCGGTAAGCGCCAGATCTATATGCAACAGCCGATCCAGTTCTACTTTCCTGGGCTTCCGCAAAAGCAATTCTACAATCGCGAAGATTTCCCGTGGGCAGCAGATATAGAGGCGCACACCTCATCAATCGCCAAAGAAGCGCAAGCCCTTGTTGGCGACAAAGCGGCCTATCCTCCCTATCTCGGCTCCGACTATCAGGGCCCGCGAACTGGCCAGAATGCGCTTGATGGAAGCGCGGATTGGGGCGCTTGCTACCTGATCAAAGATGGTAAAGAAGTCGATGAGAATGCAAGCCGTTGCCCACAAGCGATGGCGGCCCTTCGCCAGCTTTCAGAACACGTGGCTAACCAAGACTATCGCATCGCGTTATTTTCGTTGTTGAGGCCCGACACACATATTGAACCACACCATGGCTTCACCAATGCCCGCCTGATTTGCCATTTGCCGCTCGTCGTACCGCCAAATTGTGCGTTGCGGGTGGGCAATGACACCCGCGAGTGGGATGTGGGAAAACTGACCATCTTTGACGACAGCATGGAGCATGAGGCCTACAACAAAAGCGATCAGATCCGCATTGTTTTGCTGTTCGATATCTGGCGGCCTGAGCTCAGCGAGCGAGACCGCACTTTCGTCAACTCGATGAACAACGCCATCAAAAAATTCAAATAAGTCGAGGGCGTTCGTTGGTTGTTCGATGTTGATTTGCTTTCATTCGGCGGCGATCTGATCGGGCCAGACGGGTGCTTGCGGTGCCGGCAATCCAGTTTCCGCTTCGCATTGGGCGCGCAAAGCCTCGATATCGGGTCCAAAATCAAATACCGGAATTTCGCCTCGCGCGTCCCTCATTTCAGAGCGCAGCGAGCGGGTGGCAACTTCGTCAACCACGCCATCAACAATCACCACACCATGGGCGCGCGCACCTTCGACACTGACAAGCCCCCGTTTGACTTCCAAAAGAACGGTTTCGGCATCTCGTTCAAGCGGATCACCCCAGCCCCCGCCCCCCCAGGTGACGTAATGGAGCAGGTCGCCCGGCTCCACCGTGATATTATCGACCTTATTCCCAAGCATCAGCGTCTCCCCATTGGCTCGCTCGAGCTTTTTCCATGCGCGCGCACCGGGAGCGCCACCGTTCACACCCCAGGGATAGGTAAACCAGCGGTCATCATGGATCGCGATTGTTCCCTGTTCGAGGAACCGATAGGACATAAGAATGCCGTTGCCGCCTCGGTTAAGGCCGGCCCCCCCCGAGTCCGCGACCGAGGTATATGTCTCGATCCGCATCGGGAAATAGCGTTCCAAAAACTCGTTGGGAATGTTGGTGAAGCCGGGCCATAGCGAATGCCCGTCGGGGCCATCGCCAAAGGGTCGCCCGGGAATACCGCCAAATCCGATTTGGAAAAGCTGAAACCACTCGCCCTTTTTGTCGAAGCCTGAAAACATGAGGTGCGGCGACGAGGAAAAGCCCGCCCCGTTTAGAAATTCGGGCTGACGCTGACCAAGCAGTCCGCCAAGAATATCAAAAATACGGCCGAGCGCATGGGTTCGGCAGGAGAGGGCAGCGGGGAACACCGGTTTCAGCAAAGTTCCTTCAGGAATGCGGACATCGACAAGATCATAAAAGCCATCGTTGAATAGAATCTGCGGATCGAACACCATGATCATGTAAA
>JBCDDR010000009.1:0-26195 GCA_039180205.1 Pseudomonadota bacterium
GTCGGCAAGACACGCTCGGAAATGGACCGCGCGCTCGATGTGGGGATCCATCAGTTTAACATCGAGTCGCAACCCGAGCTTGAACTCCTGAGCGCGGCAGCCGTCGCCAAAGCAAAAGTTGCGCCGATTTCGATCCGCGTGAACCCTGATGTCGATGCCAAGACCCACGAAAAGATCTCTACCGGAAAGGCCGAGAACAAATTCGGTGTCGCATGGGATGTGGCACCTGCGCTTTACAATCGGGCAGCGAGCTTAGACGGAATCGAAGTCGTCGGGGTTGATGTTCATATCGGGTCGCAATTAACCGATCTTGGACCCTTCGAAAATGCCTTTCGCCGGGTTGCGGGACTGGTCCGAACCTTACGCGCGGCAGGCCATAAAATTAGTCGGCTTGACCTCGGCGGCGGTCTTGGCATTCCCTATGGCGATGCCCCCACGGATCCCCCACATCCTGATGCCTACGGCAAGATGATCGCCAAATTCGCGAACGAGCTTGACTGCGATATCATTTTGGAACCCGGGCGATTGATCGCAGGTAACGCGGGCATTCTGGTCTCTGAAGTGATCTTCGTCAAAGACGCGCCAACTCGTCGGTTCCTGATCCTGGATGCGGCAATGAACGATCTGATGCGTCCTGCCATGTATGATGCTTACCACGATATCATTCCGCTCAATGAACCTGGACCCGATATGCAGACGAGCCCGGTTGATATCGTTGGGCCGGTTTGTGAGAGTACCGACAAATTTGCGCTTGCCCGCCAGATGCCACCTCTTCAGGCGGGGGATTTGGTCGCGTTCCTGTCGGCCGGGGCCTATAGTGCGGTGATGTCGTCAACATATAACACGCGTCCGCTGGTTGCGGAGGTTTTGGTCAAAGGTGCGCAAACTGCGGTGATCCGTCCCAGACAAACGGTGGACGATCTCATTGCGCTGGACAAACCTGCACCTTGGCTGGCACGCTGAGAAATGTCGTTGTGGGACCGGTAGGCGTTTGCCCCTACCTCGCCCCAAAGATCAGCGACAGTGAGCGACATAAATGGTGTCATAAGCGCGAGGAGCAGCGATTGGCAAAAACCAATCCGTCATCTGATCAGCAGGAAACCGGCAACAGAAATGTTCATGCCAGTGGATCAGGGCTTGGCATTCTGCCCCTGAAGGCGCGGCTCGCGGCAGCGATTGAAATTGCGGCACCTCGACTGTTTCTTCCCGCCCTTCTGTGGCTTGGCTTTCTTGCAGCGGCGCTGTTCGACATGTTCGGGGCGCTTTTCGGGTTCTTTCACGCGCTCATTTTAATTGGCTTGATCGCCTATACGATCCGCGCGCTTCTTGGCATTGCTCGCGACATCCCCGCGGCCTGGCTTTCAAAACGCGACGTCCTTCGGCGCATTGAAACCGACAGCGCCATGGCACACCGGCCCTTAACGAGCGCGGGTGACGCCCCTATTCAGCGTCAGGACCCCGCCGCCGTTGCCCTCTGGTATGCCGAACGGGCGCGTGAAAAAAAACGTGTCGAGGCGCTCATTCGCCTGCCTGATTGGGGATGGCTGGAAAAGGACCCGCTCGCGATGCGAGCTGCGGTGATTTTTCTCGTCGCCGTTGCCTTTGTAACCGCAGGAGCCTCAGCCCCGCGGCGTCTTGCGGATGCATTTCAGCCATCGCTTTTTGGCGAACCGGTCGCGCCGCGCGTTGAAGCCTGGATTATTCCGCCGGATTATACGGGGCTTGCTGATATCGTTCTCGCCGATCCGGCACGCGCCAATGCCAAGTCTACTGATGAAATTCGCGTGCCGGCGGGTTCACGTTTGCGCGCGGCGATAAGCGGTGCTCGCAAAACCCCCAAATTATATTTTGACAAGGACAGGCGCAAATTCGAGGCCGTGGGCACGCGGCGGTTTACGTTCGACCAAACAATCAATTCGCCGGTAGAAACTCTGACCCTTACCCATGCGGGGCGCACGCTTGGCGAATGGCCCATACAATACGTTGTTGACCAGCCGCCGTTGGTGCTGTTCACCGACGAGCCCAGCGAGACCGCACAGTCGGCACTGCGGTTTGACTATGAATTGGTCGATGATTACGGCGTCGAGGCATTGGAACTTGTTGTCTGGCCGACCACCGCAAAATTTGAGGACGGGAACCGGTTTGAGATTGCTGTTCCGCCATCCGGGCGTTCGGTCTTACAGCGAGGTGCGCCCACTGAAACGGTTACGCAAACGAGTTTCAAAGATCTCACGAAAAGCCGTTGGGCGGGCCTCCCGGTGAAGCTGCAGCTTGTCGCGCGCGATGCGGTCGGCCAGTTGGGTACAAGCGAAATCCCTGAGATTACGCTTCCCGAACGCGCCTTTTCGCATCCCGTCGCGATCGAAATTATTGCCCTTCGCAAACGGCTATTCGCGGCCGACCCGCGCAAGGCCCTGATTTCGGAACTCGACAGGCTGAGTGGCCGACCCGACCGCTTCGATGATGATTTTGCGGTATTTGCCGCCCTACGCTCGTCGCGCTGGCGTCTCTATAATAACAAAATTGACGAGGCGACCGATGAGATTGCCGAAATCCTGTGGCAGACCGCATTGCGGCTTGAGGATGGGCAGATATCGCTTGCCCAGAATGCGCTTAAGGACAGTGTTTCCGAATTGATGGATGCGCTGCGCCGTGGTGAAACCGATGCGCTCGATCAGCTAGGCGATGATATTCGCAATCGACTTCAGGCGCTTCTCGAGGCGCAACGTCAGGCCCAGGCGAACGCTATGCAGGGTATGGAAAACCGCGAATTGCCGCCGATGCAGCCGGGCCAGATGCGCACGGTTAGCCAATCCATGCTGGAACGGATGATTGAACAGATCCAGGACCTTGCCGCAGCAGGCGAAACCGAGGCGGCGATGGAATTGCTCGCCGATCTGCAGAATATTCTCGAAAACCTGGCGACGAATGTGCCGAGCCGTGAAGACCTTGAACGCGCCATGGCAACGAATGAGGCGATGCAAAGCCTCGATAATGTTCGTCGGATGGAAGAGCAACTCATGAATGATACCGCGCGCCAACGGCTTGCGGATGCGTTGGGCCGAAGCCGGGATCGAGGGCAGCGAGATCAGGATGGTCAACCGGTACCTGCGCCCAGTCAATCTCAAAGAGATGGGCAATCCCAAGGAGAGGGTCAATCCCAAGGCGATGGTTGGGCCCGGGGCCAGCAAGGCAGCGGTGAGCCGCGGGCAGGCCAGGGCGAGCGTCCGGGCTCCGGTCGAGGTGATGGGGCATTCGGTTCGCGTGGGATCCGCCAACTGGGCCCGCGCCAAGATGAGATAAATGAGCTGACGGACGGGATCGCCGGGCAACTTGGTGAAGCGGGGTTACCCATCCCAGAGGCGCTCGGCAAAGCCCGACAGCATATGGGGGATGCGCAATCAGCGCTCAATGAAGGCGATGGGCTCGGTGCGCTCAAGTCTCAGGCAGAGGCATTGCGCGCCATTGAAAGAGCACAACAAAACCTCAATCAATCCGCGCAGCAAGCGATGCAGCAATTGCAACAAATGCAAGGGCGCGTTGACCCCTTGGGACGATCAGCCAATGGCAATGGTCGTGGCGAAACAGTCAAAATTCCGACCGAAAGCGATTTTGACGAAGCTCGCGAAATTTTACGCGAATTGCAAAGACGGCTCTCCGATCGGTCACGCTCTCAACGCGAACTCGATTATATCCAGCGCCTTCTTGACAAATTTTAGTCGCGCCTGTCACCCGCGTCCTCACGATCGGGAAGATCATACATGAGGGTGTAGGCATGATCGCCGCCCGTGATATCAATGGTCATCGACCCCGAAATCCCCGCGAGCGCACCAGAGCCCGAATCGGGCACGATCTCAACGACCAGCGATTGTCCGCCATCGCTCATCACGCCGCGATGCGAAAGGGCAAACCCGCCCGCAAGTCCGGCGAGTGAACCTTCGAAAGCTTCGACGGCGACATAAACGGCAGAGCCATCAACCGGTGTGCGAACTGTCAGCATTTCCCCAGTGCTGGTACCGATCATATCACCCTCGAATACCTTCGCGATCGTCATGCGGCCAAGCGTGGCAGGGCCTGAGGTCGACTGGTCTTGCGGGGTCAACGAGACAGTGAACTGTCCTTTGGCTTCCGTCATGGCGAGGGCTCCGTTTCCCAATAAAAAAAGCATCGAAATCATGAATGCCGAAAGTATGCGCATAGCGATCCCCATAGCTCTTATCTGTATCGCCCGTCATTAGCCTATTCGGTTCCGCTATGAAGAATAAAAAAAGGCGGTGCCCGAAAGCCCGCCTTCTTTTTTATTTACGATGCTTGTGAAATTAGTCGCGCGGACGGCGACGACGCCCACCCCGGCCCTCGCCTTCAGGTCGCGGCGGACGATCATCTTCAAGCTCATCGCCGGTTTCCTGATCAACAACACGCATGGAAAGGCGCACTTTACCACGGTCGTCGATACCCAACACTTTGACCTTGACCATGTCGCCTTCTTTGACAACGTCGGTCACCTTCTCAACGCGCTCTTTGGTGAGCTCTGAGATATGAACCAGACCATCTTTGTTGCCGATGAAGTTGACGAAGGCACCGAAATCAACTGTTGAAACGACCTTGCCGTCATAGATCTTACCGACTTCCGCCTCAGCGACGATGCCCTGGATCCATTTGACAGCCGCTGTAATCTTTTCGTTATCGGACGAGGAGACTTTGATCGTGCCGTCATCTTCGATATCGATTTTCGCCCCGGTTGTTTCGGTGATTTCGCGAATCACTTTCCCGCCGGTGCCGATCACTTCACGGATCTTGTCTTTGTTGATCTGGAAGCTTTCGATACGTGGTGCATAATCGGACATTTCGGTACGCGCACCCGTCAATGCCTGCCCCATCTCACCCAGGATATGCTCACGCCCGCCCTTGGCCTGCGCCAGCGCCTGCTTCATGATCGCTTCGGTAATCCCGGCGATCTTAATATCCATCTGCAGCGCTGTGATCCCGTCGCTTGTCCCCGCAACTTTGAAATCCATGTCGCCAAGGTGGTCTTCATCACCAAGGATGTCGCTCAATACGGCAAAGTCTTCACCTTCGAGGATCAGCCCCATGGCAATGCCCGAAACCGGACGCGTAATCGGTACGCCTGCATCCATGAGGGCAAGCGAAGTCCCGCAAACGGTCGCCATCGAAGATGACCCGTTCGATTCGGTCACTTCGGAAACAACCCGCATGGTGTAGGGGAATGCCTCACGATCGGGGAGAACCGCACGCACCGCACGCCAGGCGAGCTTGCCATGGCCAACTTCGCGGCGTCCGGTAAAGCCAACCCGGCCCGTTTCGCCGACTGAATAAGGGGGGAAATTATAATGCAGCATGAAACTCTCACGATAAGAGCCTTCAAGCGCGTCGATGAGCTGTTCATCATCACCCGTGCCGAGCGTGGCAACAACCAGCGCCTGAGTTTCGCCGCGGGTAAAGAGCGCTGAACCATGGGTCCGCGGGAGAACTTTAACCTGGGTATCGATCGGGCGAACCTGATCAAGCGCACGGCCATCGATACGACCACCATCTTTCAGAATGTTGCCACGAACGATTTCCTTTTCGAGGCTCTTCACCTGATCAAGCGCTTTGCCAGCTTCTTCAGCACCCTCTTCGCCGTAGCTTTCAACAAGCTTGGCTTTGGCGGCGGCAATCGCAATCTGACGATCCGACTTGACGGTCAACGCATAAGCGGCGCGAAGATCATCACCAATCATACTGTCCACATGGGCTTTCAGGGCGCTCATATCTTCCGGCTCGGGAAGGTCCCAAGGTTCCTTGGCGCACTCTTCGGCAAGTTCGATGATCAAGTCGATGACCGCTTGCTGCTGCTGGTGACCAAACATGACCGCACCCAGCATGATATCCTCGGAAAGCTCTTTGGCCTGGCTTTCCACCATGAGAACCGCATCGCGCGTCCCGGCGACGATCAGATCAAGATCGCTCTCGGCGAGCTCTTCCGATGTGGGGTTGAGCAGGTATTCGCCGTCTTTATAGCCGACGCGCGCGCCACCAATGGGCCCGAAAAACGGAACGCCTGAGATGGTGAGCGCGGCGGATGCGCCGACCATGGCAACGATATCGGCATCGACTTCGGGATCATGGCTCACAACGGTGCAGATCACCTGCGTTTCATTACGGAAGCCCGCCGGAAAGAGCGGACGGATCGGACGGTCGATCAAACGGCTGGTCAGCGTTTCCTTTTCCGAAGGGCGACCCTCGCGTTTGAAAAAGCCTCCTGGGATTTTCCCGGCGGCGTAGGTTTTTTCCTGATAATTCACAGTCAGGGGAAAGAAATCGATCCCGGGCTTCACGCTGCGCGCCGCGACAACGGTACACAATACCGAAGTATCGCCAACGCTTGCGAGTACGGCCCCATCGGCCTGCCTTGCAATCCGCCCACTTTCTAGGCGCAGCGTGCGGCCACCCCAATTGGTTTCTTTCGTCGTAATATTAAACATATCTCTTCCAAGCTTTCTATCGGTCGTGCCTTCACGCCGATGGTCATTTGCACATGAACCCTCATTGGTCAGTGCTTCGGATCACTATGCCCCACGAAATGTGATGACATGACTTGCCGGCGGCAGGTGGCGCCGATGATATTCAAAAAATCGGGTACACAAGAAACTGCCAGCGCCGCCAGCGGATGAATACCGTGCAGGCACCAAAGGAACATGCACGAAAAAAGGGGCGTACGAACATACGCCCCTGTTGATTTGGCCCTACGCTATTTCCGCAGACCCAGGCTTTTGATGATGTCCTGATAGCGGCCTTCATCTTTTGATTTGAGATAGTCAAGCAAGCGACGACGCTTGTTGACCATCACCAAAAGACCCCGCCGGGAATGGTTATCTTTCTTATGGTCCTTGAAATGTTCGGTCAGGTTGCTGATCCGTTCAGACAGGATCGCCACCTGCACTTCCGGTGAACCGGTATCACCCTCAGACCGGGCATATTGTTTGACAATTTCATTTTTGCGCTCTGGCGTAACCGACATCAGGTCTCCTTTCTTTCTATCGTATCAGGCCGCACGCGGCGGCGCATTGAACACCCTGATCACCGCAACATGGCGCTCATCGGTTTTGACAATCGCGACCGGCCCATCGTCGGCCATCGCCACCATCACATCACCGCTCGCTGCCGGGTGGAAAAGGGGTTGTCCACGACGCAGGCGTTCAGCCTCCTGCGACGTCACGTGAAGAGCCGGGATGTCGTCCAGTCCCTTCACAATCGGCAGCATGATGCCACCGAATTCGGGCTTATGGCTGAATTCCTCGAGAGTTTCCAGCGAAATCGCGCTTTCGGTCGTAAAACCGCCCACACGGGTTCTTTCAAGGCGGCTGACATGACCGCAAGTGCCGAGTGCGCGCGCTAAATCGCGCCCCAGTGCGCGCACATAGGTGCCCGATCCACAGGTAGTTCGAAAGCTCATATGATCGGCATCATCATCCGGGCGAGGATCATGCGCAAAGCTGAAGATATCGACCTCGCGCGACGGTACCTCCACAGCTTTGCCGGCGCGCGCCAGATCATACGCCCGCGCGCCACCGATTTTGATGGCCGAAAAGGCAGGCGGCACCTGGGTGATGCGCCCGGTAAACTGAGGTAACGCAGCGGCAACAGCCGCCGCATCGGGGCGGGAATCGCTCGTCTCGCGGGCCTCACCCTCCGCGTCGTCGGTGGTCGTCTCAACGCCCCATCGAATCGTGAATGCATATTCCTTGGGCGCCTGCTGGAGATAGGGGATGGCCTTTGTCGCTTCGCCAAAAGCAAGCGGCAATAATCCCTCACCCAACGGATCAAGCGTCCCCGCGTGACCAATTTTCTGCGGCTTGAGGAGGTATTTGACCTTGCTTACCGCCGCCGTCGAGGTCAGCCCGCGCGGTTTATAGAGATTGATCCAGCCCGAAATCGGCAGCCCCTTGCGCCGCCTCATACGGAGGGGTCCTCGCTACCGTCGATGTTCTCCCCCCGAATATCGTGGGCGACTTTCGGGGTGCTCAACAAGGCATCGATATGGCTCGCCTGATCAAAGCTTGTATCGAGCTTGAAAAAAACGCGGGGTGTATATTTGATGCGAATGCGACGACCCAGTTCGCCGCGCACTGCCCCATGGGCCGTATTCAGCGCCCTGACGGTCGCGTCTTGATCCGTGCCACCAAGCGGCATCACAAAGGCGGTGGCATTGCGCAGATCAGGACTTACCCGCACCTCACTGACCGTGATCAGCCGCGTATCCATATCAAGACCGCGCAGGTCGCCTTGAATGAAGATCTCCGAAAGCGCGTGACGAACCTCTTCGCCAACGCGCTCGAGCCGCACACTCGGCCCGCTTTCCTTGCGGTGTTTCATTGGTTTCAGCCTATTTGTTCGTTCACAAGCAGACCACCGGCAAGCATATCCCGTACGGTGGCTTGATTTGCTCAGGCGTCAATCCGTGATCAGATCACGCGCTCGCGTTCCTCAAGGTCGTAGGTTTCGACTGTATCGTTGGGTTTGACATCAATGAAATTCTCAAATGTCATCCCGCACTCAAGCCCGACTTTGACCTCGTTCACATCATCCTTAAAGCGGCGCAGTGATGAGAGCTTGCCGGTATATACGATCACGCCATCGCGCAGGATCCGCGCATGTGAGGTGCGTTTGATCACCCCTTCGGCAACATAACACCCGGCCGCACGCCCCGCTTTGCCAGCGGTAAACACATCGCGCACCTCGGCCATGCCGGTGACCTTTTCGATGATTTGCGGGCCAAGCTGCCCGGCCATCGCGGCCTTCACGTCATCAATCACATCATAGATGATCGAATAATACTGGATGAGAACGCCCTCGACCTCCGCAGCCTCGCGCGCCTGTTTGTTCGCGCGGACATTGAAGCCGATGATCACCGCACCCGATGCTTTTGCGAGTGCGACATCGGCCTCACTGACACCGCCAACACCGGCGAGGATCACACGGCCCTTAATGTCGTCGTTACCCGCCTTCTCAAGCGCGGTCGCAATCGCTTCGGCAGACCCTTGCACATCGGCTTTGATGACAACCGGATATTCGGCAGCCTGCTTTTCTTTCAATGCCGAGAACATGGTTTCAAGCGACGTCGGTGCTGTCACCATCCGTTTCTTGCGCACCTGTTCCTGACGATAGGCGGATACCTCGCGCGCACGCGCCTCGTTCTCAACAACCGAGAAGTCATCGCCCGCCGCGGGTGTTCCGCCGAGGCCAAGCACCTCAACCGGCACCGAAGGCCCTGCTTCGCTGACCTGCTGACCGCGATCATTGATAAGTGCGCGCACTTTCCCCCATTCAGCGCCCGCGACGAAAATATCGCCGACACGCAGCGTGCCACGCTTGACCAGAACCGTCGCAACCGGACCACGACCTTTGTCGAGCTGGGCTTCAATCACAACCCCCTCGGCCTCGCGATTGGGGTTTGCAGTTAGTTCCATAATTTCCGCTTGCAAGAGCACCGATTCGAGCAATTGGTCGAGCCCGGTGCGCTTGATCGCTGAAACAGGGACATCGATCACATCGCCGGACATCTCTTCGACAATGACCTCGTGCTGCAAAAGTTCGGTCCGCACACGATTGGGGTCGGCACCTTCGAGATCCATTTTATTGATCGCCACAATCATGGGCACCTCGGCGGACTTCGCATGCGAAATCGCCTCGATGGTTTGCGGCATAATCCCATCATCAGCCGCGACCACCAAAATCACAAGATCGGTGACCATCGCCCCACGCGCCCGCATGGCGGTGAACGCTTCATGGCCTGGCGTATCGAGGAAGGTGACCTTCTGTTGGTCCTTACCCACTTTGACCTGATAGGCACCAATATGCTGCGTAATCCCGCCCGCTTCGCCATCCGCCACATCGGCATCGCGCAGCGCATCCAAAAGCGAGGTCTTGCCGTGATCGACATGACCCATCACGGTGACGATCGGTGCGCGACTTTCCAAATCAGAATCGCTGTCGTCATCACCCACCAGGCCAATCTCGACATCCGACTCTGAGACCCGTTTCGGTGTGTGGCCAAATTCGGCCACCACAAGCTCGGCGGTATCCTGGTCGAGCGTTTGGTTGATCGTCGCCATCATGCCCATATTCATGAGCACCTTGATCACCGCGACACCTTTCTCGGCCATCCGGTTCGACAATTCCTGAACGGTGATTGCCTCGGGGATAGTGACTTCACGCACTTTCTTTTCACGCGGAGCCGATGATTGTTGCTGGGCACGTTTCTCTTTTTCGCGCGCACGTTTCAGCGCGGCGAGCGAGCGGACGCGCGTATCGTCCCCGCCTTCGAGCGCGCGGGTAACGGTCAGCTTGCCGCGACGACGATTGTCAACACCCCGCCGATTCGAGCGGTCGGGCGCCTCGGTTTGACGTTTTTGCTTGGTCGCATCTTTCCGCGCCAGACGCGCACCGCGCCCATCGCCATCATCGGCGGCGGGCTTCTCTTTGGCAACAGGTGGCTTTTTGCTGCGGCCGGTTTCTTCGCGCTTCAGTTCAGCAGCCTGACGCGCCTCCTCTTCAGCGCGTTTGGCCTCGCGTGCGCGTTTCTCGGCTTCTGCGCGCTCCTTCGCCTCCTCATCAGCACGGCGGCGGGCCTCTTCCGCAGCGCGGAGACGTTCCTGTTCGGCTTCTTTCAACGCCCCCTGCACCGCATCCTGGCGTGCCTGACGCTCTTCGGAGCTGAGCTTCCGACCAGCAGGTGCGGCCGTTTCGGCTTTCGGCGGCGTCGCTTTTTCTTTTGGCGCGTCAACGGGGGCCGCTGTCACCTCCGCCTCGGCAGGCGTCGCCTCGGCGGCTTTTGCGTCGGCCTCAGGCCCGGTTTCCTTTTTCGTTACGCGTTTCCGCTTGCGCTCGACAACAACTGTATTGGTGCGCCCATGGCTAAAGCTCTGGCGGACTTTTCCGCGCTCAACGCCGCCCTTCAGGCCGAGGGGTTGGCGTTTGCCTAGGGTCAGTTTCTTTTCTTCACTCATTCAGATTTCGTCTTTCTCATCGATCGTTCATCAGTTTGTCGGGCGCGATTTGCCGCGCTTCACGTCTTTGTATCGTGTTACGAAACACCATACGCCTCCGCCGATTCACATGCCTGTGGGGGGGCGGCCCTCTCGTTTTGCGCTAGGTTCCCCAAGCGGATGGTTTTTTTCGCGCGTCTCGAAATCCTTGTCCCGAGGCGCCGACGCGCTGCCCACCTCCACGCCACGATATTGGGCGAGCCGCAAGACCGCAGCTTTCAATGCGCGCCCACCACCGCCGGGGGCGACGCCGATATGGACAACCTCATCGCGGCCAATCGCATGACCAAGTTCAACGCGCGTCATCAGCGCGATCGCGTCGATATCTTCGGTGCCACCCATCAGTTTGCGGCGACCATCAGCAGAGGCATCCTCCGCCTGGATCACAAAATCGACCTTACCCGCCACAAGTGCGGAACGAACCGTATCATAACCCACAAATAAACGACCGGCCTTCCGCTCAAGCCCCAAAAGCCCGGTAACTTTGGCTTCAAGCAACGTTTCGATCAGATCCGCAAAACCATCAGGGATCGAAAGCTCGGCGGCATTGACACGCAAGCCATGTGCAAGTTGTTTTCGAAACGCACCCTTTGCAATCGCCGCTTCAAGCTTTTGCCGATGGGGCGTGATCCAAGCCCCTCGCCCGGGCAACACAGCTTTGAGATCAGGTGTAACGGTACCATCAGGCGCCCGCACCAGCCGAATAAGCTCAGCCTTCGGTGCCGGTTGACGGGTTAAAAGGCACCGTCGGAGATGCGGGTCCACATGCGCCGGACCAGCGTCACCATCCCCGGCATCAGAATCACCAGCGTCAGAATGAATGGGCGATGGGTCAGCTGCAGTTTCGATATGCACTGAAGACGAACCGCCCCCAAACCGCATATCCTGGTCAACTGAGGAGGTTAGCTCGTCCGCGTGCGAAGGATCAGCATGGATGGGCTGTACCGCTGCCATATGGGCGGGCTCCCTTCCATTCGCCATGGGCGCCAGAAGGCATCCGGGCGGTGCAGCCTTGATGGGCGTGCAGCTGTTTCAACATCAACGATCGGCTCCTTGTTTCTTCAGTTCGCAGGTCTTTACGCCATGACGAAAGAAATACCTACCATATTTTTCCGGCCTCGCGGCGGGAAAAAGCGAGATACGTTAACGCACCTACGCCGTTTCGGTTTCTTCAGCCTCGGCCTTCGGTTCATCTTCGTCGGCAAACCAATGCGCGCGTGCTGCCATGATGATCGCATTACCGGTCTCTTCGTCCAGTTCATAGGCACCGAGGAAACCGGTTTTGGCATCAATCAATTCATCAGTGGCCAGATCGCCGAGGTCATCAAGCGTTTTGATCCCATGCTCGCCGAGCACCACAAGCATCTCGGAATTCAGGCCCTCGATTTCGGCAACCGCATCTTCAACACCAAGCTCTTTGCGACGTTCGTCAGCTTTCTCCGCCCGGCGCTCCAGCGCCTCATTTGCACGCGCTTGCAATTCCTGAGCGAGGTCGTCGTCAAAGCCCTCAATCGAGGCAATTTCATCAAGCTCGATAAAGGCAACCTCTTCGACCTCGGTAAAGCCCTCGGCGACGAGCAACTGCGAGAGCGTTTCATCGACATCAAGCTCGCGCATGAACATATTTGACCGCGCGACAAATTCTTCCTGTCTGCGCTCGGATTCCTGCGCCTCGGTGAGGATATCAATCGTCCAGCCGGTCAGCTGTGAGGCCAGGCGAACATTTTGCCCGCGTCGCCCAATCGCCAATGAGAGTTGATCATCGGGGACAACAACTTCAATACGGTTCTCATCCTCATCAAGCACAACCTTGGCAACTTCTGCAGGTTGCAGCGAATTGACGATAAAGGTCGCCGCGTCTTCAGAATGCGGAATGATATCGATTTTCTCGCCCTGAAGCTCACCCACAACCGCTTGCACCCGGCTGCCGCGCATCCCGACGCATGCACCAACCGGGTCGATTGACCCATCGTTTGAAATAACGGCGATTTTCGCACGGCTTCCCGGATCGCGCGCGACGGCCTTGATCTCGATAATGCCATCGTAGATTTCAGGCACTTCCTGGCCAAACAGCTTCGCCATGAATTCCGGTGCGGTTCGCGACATAAAAATCTGCGGCCCCCGTGGTTCACGGCGGACGTCCATAATAAAACCGCGCACGCGATCATTATTGCGATGATGCTCGCGCGGGATCAATTGATCGCGACGCATGATCGCCTCGGCACGCCCGAGATCAACAATCACATGACCATATTCAACGCGTTTGACGACACCGGTAATGATCTCGCCTTTGCGGTCTTTATATTCCTCATATTGGCGTTCGCGTTCGGCATCGCGCACTTTTTGCATGATCACCTGACGCGCGCTCTGGGCGGCGATCCGACCAAAATCAATCGGCGGCAACGGATCGGCAACCCAATCGCCGATCGCTGCATCCTCTTTTTTCGCAATCGCATCCTCAACGGTGATCTCGGTCGCGTTATTTTCGACCGTCTCGACCACCTGCATCACACGAAAGAGCCTGGTATCGCCGGTTTTCCTGTCGACATGTGCGCGGATTTCATTCTCATCGCCATAGCGCGCTTTTGCCGCCCGCTGAATGGCTTCTTCCATCGCACCAAGCACGATTTCCTTGTCGATCGATTTCTCTTCGGCCACTGCCTTTGCAATTGCGAGGAGTTCGAGCCGATTTGCGCTGATTGCCGTAGCCATTGTCTGTTGTCTCGTCCTTATTTCGCTTTCGTCTTCGCTGCGAAGACGCGGTCGTTCACTTTCGTCAGGTCAAAGCCGACTGGTCCTGGTGGTCCCACTGCGCCTATTCGGCGTTCTGATCTGTCTCTGCCTGGTCACCCGGTTGTGGTCGACCAAGTGCGATGAGCGCATCGGTCAACACAAGCTTTGCCTTTTCGACATCATCGAACGGCAGGCGAACATCCTCCTGAGGTCCGCCATCGCCATCCAGTCGCAATCGAATCTCGATACGTTGGTCGTCAGCGTCATCAATGCCGAGAAGCGTCCCTTTGAATCGACGGCGTCCATCGACCCCATTGCGTAATTCCAGCTTCGCCTCGAATCCGGCCCAGCGCGCAAAGTCTTTCGGGCGGGTCAACGGGCGGTCGATCCCCGGCGATGACACTTCAAGATCATATTCCCCTTTGATCGGATCTTCAATATCGAGCAGCGTCGAAATCTCGCGACTAATGGTTTCACACCCCGATACGGTCATGGTGCCATCGGGCCGTTCCGCCATAATTTGCAAGATGGCCTTTTCTTTTCCCATCATCGCCACGCGTACGAGTTCAAATCCCAAGTCCTCGATCACGGGCTCAATCAATTCGCGTATCCGATCCGTCGCTGCCAATCTCACGTCTCTTTTCAAAAAGAATGGCCAAGTCCCGCGCACCAACGGCGCAGAGCAGATCCATTGATGTATGCTTCGGGCAATAAAAAAGTGGGCTTCCGCCCACTCCCGCGATCCTGATTATCAAGATCTGCAAAACCATCTGTCACAATTTAACCATCAGCGCAAGCCTTGATCATCTGAGCCGGGGTTGGCAACATGACATTCGGGACGGGCGACGGGGACGCGCGTACGAACAAGGGCGGCTTCACTGTGTCAGATCGCGAGTATGAAACGGGTCCCATTCCTGGCGATGCCGGTCCTTTTAAAGGTCAGGCGGAGGGAACCTACCCGTCTGATGGACAAGAGCGCATCGTAAACGCCCTGCGCGCGCGGGTCACCAGCTTTATGCGGGAGAATGATGCCGCAATGCGAGACGCGTTGAGGCGCAGCATTGCCGAGCGCGTTGAACCCGATCTTTTGACCCTCGTTCCACCGCCCTTCGTTGCTGATTGGACACCATTTGCCGTCGACGACACCATTGATCTGCTCATGGTCGTCACCATGGCGCTGGCCCGTCGCGGCGTCACTGAGCCGTGGCCGTTGGTCCACCACCTGCTGGCGATGCGCGTTGCGCCGATGGCCTGCTACGAAAACGCGCTGTTTATCGACACGATTTTACGCAGCCGCGGTGGTACGTTCGGCCATTACGGCCTGCTCCTCCAAAACGGAAAGTTTCGCGGTATCGGCGGGGCAAGCGTGCGGCTGGGCCTCACCAAGCTGGATGATGCGCGTTTGCTCGAAACATCCGAACAAGTCGCCGCCTATGCCCGGCTGTGGAGTTGGGCGTTTATCAAAAACGGCTCACCTTTTCAGCTGATTGAAGACCCTGCGCTGCTTCCTTTTTCCCTCCCGGAGTCGCTCGACGTACCGATTCGGGAAATCAAGGTCGTCAAAAACACCGAACCAAAAGATGACGACGATAAACCCGATATGTGGTTCGTCGATGGCACAAGCCTGCATCGGGGTGCCTTCCATGCCTCGCATACAATCGTCATGGCCGATGGCTATGTGCACTCGGCGCTCGCAGAAGAAGATTGGCACCAGCGCATAGCCGATGTGCCGTCAGCACTGACCACCTCTTGGAAGATGAAGGGCCAGATCCGTTACTATACCCCGCAACGACCAACATATCGGTTTGACAAAAAATGACTGACATCGACCCTGATAAAAAACCCATATCGCCCGGCCCCATCGAAGGTCGATTTCCCGAGCATATCACGAGCGATGGCCTGTTAGTGGGATGGATGCTGGAAGAAGAGCACCGGCGTGCTTCCTATGGTTTCAAATTTGGCGATGAGGAAACCCGAAAGGATGATGGGCTCATCGATCCCATTCTCTTTGGTGACGAAGGCCATTTGATCACCATCGCGGCCACCGGCGCCGGCAAGGGCATCGGCTGCATTATCCCTGCGCTGCTGCGGCACAAGGGCCCGATGATTGTCATCGACCCGAAAGGCGAGAACGCCGCCGTCACCAAACGCCACCGCGAGGAAATGGGCCAGAAGGTATTTGTGCTCGACCCCATGGGAATCGTTGAGGAAAAAAGCGCCAGGTTCAATCCGCTCGATGCCATCGACCCCACCGATCGTGAAGCGGTGGATGAGGCGTCTGCAATGGCCGACCTGCTTTCCAGCCACCTCAAAGTCGATTTGCGCAACCGCTATTGGCATAACCGGGGTTGCCATTTGGTCACGTCGTTGATCCTGCATTGTATCAATTCGCCCGATAAAACCGAGCGCACTTTGGCAGCAGTGCGCGGGCATCTGAACCGTACCGGCGACGATGACGGTCAGTATCTCTTCAATCTGCTGAAAGGATCCGACCACCCCGAGGCCCGCCGCGCGGCGGGCGCGTTCAGGGGGCTCCACGCCGAAACAATTTCGGCAATCGCCAGCTCTTCCCAGGACATGGTCGACTTTATCCGCGGCGATCCCGTGCGCGAGATGACGTCAGCGTCGGACTTCACCATGCAGGACATCACCGACGGAAAACCGATTACGATCTATATCGTGCTGCCACCGCATATGCTGGAAAGCCACGCGCAATTGTTACGGCTCTGGGTCGGGGCGATTTTGAAGGCGATCATGCGTCGACGCCACCGGCCTGAACTCTCCACAATATTCCTCCTCGATGAAGCCGCGCAGCTCGGATCATTTGCTCCGCTGAGACAGGCGATCACGCTGTTGCGGGGTTATGGCCTGCAAACCTGGAGTTTCTGGCAGGATACGAGCCAGCTTGTGAACGCCTTCCCAACCACCTGGCGTACGTTGATCAACAATTGCCGGGTCGTTCAGGCCTTTGGGGCACCCAACATGAGTGCAGCGCAAAGCATCGCCAATCTGTTCGAAATTCGCCGGGCGGAAACGATTCTCGACATGGAACATGATGAAATGCTCGTCCAAATCAGTGGCGATGACGCGTTTGTCGCGCGCCGGCCGAATTATTTGCGCGACCCCGTTTTTGCGGGCCAATTCGATCCCAACCCCTTTTATCAGTCAGCGAAACTGACCCTCGCCACTGCCGAGCCGAACCCGGTCAAGCGCAAGGAAACTGCTTATTTGCGCGATAAAGATGATCGATCGGACGGAGAGATTATCGAGGACCTGCTCAAACGCTATGGCTAAACCCGAATGGCCTACTCGAGACTTCGCTTTAGGCGACTGACATAAAACTGACATCCGTTTCGGCAATACCTCCCCGCAGACTCATTCAGCACGCAGATATCAACGTGCCCCTTGCGGAGACTATCGACCATGTATGTCAACCGACGCCATATGCTTTCGCTCGCCGCGGCGGGTGCGACCCTACCCCTCTTCGCTCGTCTTGCGTGGGCGGAAGATACCGAAGCGCCGATGCTCGATGGCCGTAAGATCATCACCAAACGCTATAAATATTTCGAAGATGCCGGCGAGCTTGCCCCAGCTATTGGCGGAACATGGGTCGAAGCCGCTGGATGCCCCGCGATGGTTCAGGAAATCTACCCGACGCTCCATGAAGGGGAAATCTGGGTTGCCGGAGGCTTTGCCGGGGCGGAAAAACGGCTATCGATTACCGATCGGGTTTTTGTGTATTCCCCGAAAGCAAACAGTTGGCGTGAGGGGCCGAAACTTCCCGCCAATCGGCACCATATTTCGCTCGCCTCAGCAGGGGGCAAGCTTTACGCCATCGGCGGTCATCACTTCGCGGATAGCAAATGGTGGCGGATGCAAGCCTCGGTATGGGTGCTCGATGGCGGGGAATGGCGCGAGGGGCCGACCCTTCCCCAACCCCAGGCCGAGATGGTCACGCTGGTTGACGGCGATCACATTCACATCATGGGAGGGCGCCGACTGATCAGCGACGGCGAAAATGAAAAACGCAATCATCATGAGGATGTCGCGGCGCATCTCATTCTCGATACCGCCAGCGGAACCTGGACCGAGGCTGCCCCCGTTCCCGTTGCGAGGAACAGCGCAGCCGGGGATATCATTGACGGTAAGTTTCACATCGTGGGCGGACGCCAGGGCACGAAGAACCTGACGTTCCATGGCGTCTATGACCCGAAAACGGATAAGTGGGAAACCCGCGCCCCGGTTCCCCAGGGCCAAGCCGGATGGGCGGCTGCCGCCGTTGGACGCAAACTGTATGCCTTTGGCGGCGAGATCTTCAAGCAACGTTCGCGCGTCTTCCACGAGGGCTGGATGTATGACGCCGATCAGGACAAATGGTTCCGCCTGCCTGACATGCCAACCCCGCGCCACGGCCATGGGGCAATCGCCATCGATGGCAATATCCACATCCTGGGCGGTGCGAAAGTCGTTGGCGGGCGCAAACGCACTGATCTTCAGGAAATATTCGTTCCTGAAAGGACGGGAAGCTGACGCGCGGAGAAGGCTCGCCCTACGCCCTCGGCTAGGCAGCAAAACCGCCCACATAGCCCGCATTTGAGGCTGCCGTCCCGGCCAAAACCTTCCCATAGGCTTCGATGATCGCATCGGGGCCCTCGAGCGGGGTGATCTCAACCCACTCGCTCGCGCTCATCATCAGCTTTTTCCATTCGCCAGCGATCCGCGTACGGAAACCATCGGGTCCCCATTCCCCCATCCGGCGTTGTGCATGTTCAGGAGCAAAGAAAAGCTCGGGCTTGGGACCGGGAAGATCCTTGTCGGCGCCAATCTTGTCCCAATGCGTGCCGCCCACAACACAATCATAGGAAAGCGCTGCGCCGAAATGATGATGCAGCGCGGCGCGGACTTCATGATTGCCGCTCATATCAACATACACACGCTTGCGGTCAGGTTTGAGCGCATTGATCTCGTCATATGCCAATACCTCGTCATACGCACCTGACGCACGGCAGAACTCAACTCGGCCTCGCGATGTGAGGCCAAACACAGCACCAGGTGCCCGCTTGCCCTCCCTGAGGAAAAAGCCCAGTGATAGCGATGTCTTGCTGGATGCGCTCGAAACAATCACTGATGTGGCACCAAACAGACCATTGTCGGCCAGAAAATCGTCGATCAAAAACGAGGTGGTGAAGAGCGGTTCGAAAAGCGCTGTCAGCGCCTCTTTTTTCGCAAGCGCCTTGGGGGCACCTCCACTGCCGACCCGGCGATAGAGATTGTAAATCGCAGGTAACTTGGCGCGATGGGACGTTTGATCAACAAAGCCATGCGAGCTGACGCCCGTCGGCTTGAGAACGAGCGTATCCCCCATGGGAAAATAGCCATATATCCGTTCCCCCACCGCGATTTCCGCAACGTTGGACGCAGCGACATTGGCATAGCCCCAGACAGGAATACGGCCCCAGCCCGGCTCGGTCGGGAAAAACTGCCAGTAGGCCATGCGTTCACCGAAGACGGCATAGGTGATATTATTTGCCGTGAGTGCAAAACGATCGACCCTGACGAGAATTTCGCCCGGCCCGATTGTCGGGGTTTCGGCCTCCACAACGCGGGTGGTGGTCAGGTCGTCGGCTTTCACTTCGATATGGATCATTTGGCTGCCCCCTTTTTGTGCGGCAGAGGGAAGCCGAAAAGGCGTACGACGTCAACTGTCACACAAGGGGGCGGGCCAAATTCATTCCATGGGTGTGACCTGATATGGTTGTGACCTCGATCAACGCAGACTGACCGCACCCGACATCGCTTGCGATTGCGATGGCGCCATTGTGCCTGCGACCGAAGGTTTCACCCGGCGCAGCCGTTCGGGCGCGACGACGGGCCGGGCCGCATGACAGGCAGCAATCACATGGTCGAGCTCGTCCTCAACCAGATCAGCGTTCAAGGTAAACCGAATGAGCGATTCATCCTTGGGAGTGGCCGGTGGCAGGAACACTGACCCGAATACGCCTTCCCGCGCCAACGCATCGCGAAACCGAATGGTATCGCGGTTGGGTCCCGTCACGATCGAGATGATCTGACTGTCGGATGCCGACACATCATAGCCGAGATCGTGCAGACCGGTCTTTAGGTAACGATGGTTATCGTGCAGCCGGGTCGTACGGTCAGGTTCCGCGCTGATGATATCGAGCGTGGTATCAAAACCGGCGATCTCATAGCCGAGAACCGCGGTCGAGAAGATCATCGCGTTCGCCTCGTAGCGATAATATTCGATCGCCTTTTTTGAACCGATCACGAGGCCGCCGCGCGCCGCAATGGCCTTTGAGAGACCCGCTGTTCGGAAATGCACGCGATCCTCGAGTCCGAGCTCAACACAAAGCCCCGCTCCGCCGGGGCCGTGGGTGCCGAAACTATGCGTCTCATCAACGACGAGGATCCCGCCGTGACGTTCAACCACCTCCACGATATCGGCCAGCGGGGCAATGGCGCCGCTGGTACTATAGAGCGAATCCACCACCACCAGCCCAGGGCCATAATGCGCCATTTTCTTGTCGAGATCGGCGACATTGTTGTGCCGGAAAGGCCGCGCCTGCGCCTTCCCGCAGGCAACACCCGACCAGAGCGAAGCATGCGCGCGGATATCGATGTAAACCGGGTGACCAGGAACGGCAAACGCCTCGATCAAGCCTACATTCGCGCTGTAACCTGACATCGAAAGCGCTGCATCTTCAGCCCCCATCATGGCAGCGACGCGAAGTTCAAACCGCCGGTGGGCGTCTTTCCTATGGTGCGCAAAAACCCGCGATATGGCATCCCCATGGCCCTCTTTCAAAAGCGCATCGGCTTTCGCCCGGGAAATACGCTGGTCGGCGGCAAGCGACAGATAGTCATTCGTCATCAACATCACCGCACCGGGGCCAGGCACGGCATCGCCGAGCACCAGCTTCGCGCAGTGCCGTCCGCTCGAACACTCCATGCGGGCATTCATATGCGCATGCAGAAAGTCGGGTAAAGTTGGCGTCGGTAGCGTTTTCTGTTCAGACATGGCCGCAGGCCCCCAGGGTTAATGTTGATCGTATCGCTTAAAGTATGGGGTTGTCAGGCGAGCGCATTCTCAGCCATTGGATCGCCCGCATGGTTATCCTGACCGTTACGTTTCGCCCCTCGAGCGCTTGCCCCATCTGTCGATAAAGCGCCGTTCAAAGTACCCGTCTCATAAAGTTTGAGGAAGGTTTCAGGCTCAGGCCGTACGCGATAATTATCGGTCTCATCGAGAAAGATGACGGTATTGTTTGCATCAGTCGCGATCACCGTTGGCATCACCGTGTCGTCCCCATAGCCCATTTGCGAAACGCCAAGCGGTGTGCCGCCGATTGAGGCGATATCAAGCGCATGGGCGGCCCTTAAATCGCGATCGACCATGAAGCGAAACGGCACATCAAACTTGTCGGCAAGTTTTCGGGTTTCGTCGTGTGACTGAGGGCTGACGAGCACCACCTCGACACCCTTCGCGGCGAGTTCGCGGTACTGCCCGGCGATTTCCTTGATTTGTGCCATGCAGAGGGGGCACCAATTCCCCCGATAAAACATATAGATTGCCGGTCCATCGATATCCGACGAACTGACTTTGGCCCCCTCAACATCCTCAAGTGTGAATGCTGGCAAGGCGTTTCCGACCGCGACGGTGCTCGACGAGCGTCCACCAAAGCTGGAATAGATAAAGACATACCACAGGAAAAAGACGAGGCCGCCGGTCGCCATGAGGGCAGGCATGATCGAAGCCCCCATCAGTGCGCCCCACATGGCAATCACAAAACCGGTCACAACGATCGCCGTGCTGACCGGCAGGCGGGCCGACGTGCGTGCCACCGACTTTGTGATGCTGATGTAAGTAACAAAGAGCGGAAACGGCGCGGTTGCAATAAAGACGCCCGCCCAGGCAAATTGCAGCGGCGCCCCGGAGATAAATTTTACCGCAGCAATGATGGATATCACCAGCATCGCCAGCATTCCGGGAATCAACAGTTGATTTTTCGTCGGCATTACGTGCCACTCCATGAAATCGTTAAGATGCGCGCGCGACCGACCCAAAACGCTTTCGGATCAAATAAATCAGCAACGCGGTGTGTGATAGCAGATGGGGCGGCCTCCAACCTAAACAACGAATGACACAGCGTTGTGAGACCGGAGTTGATCACGCCATTCAGGAATTCCCCGCGCGGGTCTTTCGAATGCGGCGATTTTGAAGGGATTGAATTCACCTCTTCGCGATCTCGCATCAATGTGAATGCCCTTGGCGTATCCATGGTTGGAGGTATTGGTTTATACAATTCTCACAAATGAATTTGGTAACGGCGCCTGCTCGCTTTGCGTTTGGGCACAAAAAACCAGGCCAACTGCGAAAGGAGCTCGACGATGGGGAACGTAGCAAAGTATCTGCCGATTGTTGCAACTGTGCTGATCACGGTGATCTTCACCATTATGGGATTTTTGCCCAAACTAACCGGAGCAGCCGAACCGCAGTATCTGTTTGGGTACACATTCGGTTCTTCAGATTTTCTTGGGCTTAACGCCGTATGGGCGCTGTTTGAACCACTCGGTCGCTATGCGATCGGCGCGACGGAACTCCTCGTGGTCGTCCTTTTGTGGCTTGGCGTTTTCATAAGCGTCGGCATGCGCAAGATCGGTGCGTTGTTGGGGCTTGCACTGATGGCGGGGGCGATTTTCTTCCACCTTACAATCATAGGGGTCGCCACGGACTTTCCGTTGGCCGGACAAACCCCGCCTTTTGGCCCCGAAACACTGGTCGAAAGCGATGGCGGCACGCTTTTCGGGGCGGCTTGTCTCTCGTTTCTGCTGTTCATTTATCTGTTCGTGTCAAAACCGAAGACCTGATCCGGACAGCAACCCTGTAAGCGCCATTTGGATGGGTCTCGTGCCACCCTTCATCCAGGCCGTAGACTGATAAACGCCGTAGCCGAAGCTGTTTTATGGGTTCTGCCCAGAAGGGCTATCGGGCGCAGGCGATGCCGCCGACCCGGGTCTGCCGGTGCGTGGCTCAATTCAACTGGATGAGTTGAATGATGTTCCCGCAGGTATCATTGAAGGCCGCAATATGCGCCTCACCGGCGGCGGTCGGCTGTTGTGTAATCTCAACGCCCTTACGTTCAAGGCGCGCGATCTCGCTCTGAAGGTCGTCAACCTGAAATGCGGTCCACGGTATGCCATCCGCCATAAGCGCCTGCTGAAACGCCCTCGAAGCCGGATGGGCGTTCGGTTCCAACCCGAGTTCGACGCCCTCTGGTTCCTCTGGCGACACGACGGTGATCCATCTATGTTCGCCCATGGGAATGTCGTGTTTCACCTGAAACCCAAGCGTATCTGTGTAAAATGCCAATGCCTTGTCCTGATCATCGACAACTACGCTTTTGATATACATCCTCATTGCTTATCCCCCCAACACCCTGACCTTTTGGAGACGATATCATCTTCGGCACCTTCAGCCAAATTGATCAATAATTGCTGACGGGGGATAATTTGCGCAGAGCCTAAGGTTGTACCCGGATACGTTCGGCATAAAGCCGCTGATAAATCGGTAAGGCGGCCTCACAGATCGCCTGAAGCTCCCCAGAGAGCCGGGGCATTTCCTGAGGCGGTGGCCCAAACCCCGTAGACTGGCGAACCTGGCCATACCAATGCGGAGCCCAGGGGCCGTCGGCGGGGTGTGGCCCTTTTGGCCATGTGAGCATCGCAACGTCCCACGGGATTTCAAGTGCGCGGCAGAGCAATCTCAAAGCCGTTTCCGGATCATCCAAGATGTCATCGGCATCGATGACGGGCGGGTTTCCTCCCGCACCAATCAGAGTTTCATAGAGGCTAAGCTGCTGCGGGAACCCGATCGCGTCCAAATCAACCCGGTCGTATTTGGCCCGAAAGGACGCAAGCACCCGCGCAGGATGACGGATCAGAAAGGCATGGCGGCAAGCGCGCATCCACCCGGGCGGCGTGTCAGGCAGGATATGATGCGTCATCTGCTTTTGATAGAAAATGGGGGTGCGGACCGCACCGTGAGCAAGACTGTGCGCAACCTTTTCAGCATCGGCCTCGCAAGCATCAAGCGTTTCCGCGCGCAGCGGATGGTCGAGCCCCGTCTTCGCGAGATACGCTGCATAAAAAGGCTCGTCCCACACGCTCGTATCGGCACGGGCGCCAAAGCTCCGCATCATGGTGGTGGAGAGGTTGCGCGGCCCCGACCACATGGCGATGCGCACACATTCAGTCATGCGGCAACCTCGTGCGGCTAGCGAATTGAAGGTCTTTATAAAGCCCAAGGAGTTTCTTGGTGATTGGCCCGCCCACATGATCGATCGCGCGGCCATCGACGCTGCGAACCGGGGTTAGCCCGGCGAAAGTGCCCGTCACAAATACCTCATCCGCCGAATATACGTCGAACAGCGAAAAGCGCTTCTCATACGCCGGGATACCGTTTTGACGCGCCAGCGAAAGCACCGTGGTGCGGGTGATACCGCCGAGACAATATTCGGGGGGCGATGTCCAAAGCTCACGATCGCGGATGATAAAGAAATGGGTGGAATTACACGTCGCGACAAAGCCCGCGGGATCAAGCATCAATGCCTCATCGGCACCGGCTTTTTCCGCCTGAATACATGCGAGAATGCAATTGAGCTTGGAGTGGGAATTAAGCTTTTGATCCTGCTCCGCCGGTCCGGTACGGCGCACATGCACGGTGAAAAGGGTGATACCGTCCGCCGAAGGCCCTGCGAGCGGTTGCTTGTATTCAGGGATGATCACCACCGTGGGGTCACCAATTGTAAAGCTTGGCCCTTGATAGGGAGATTTTTTGATCCCCCGCGTCACCATCAGGCGAATGTGCACATGGTCGGTCATTTGATTGGCGCGAAGGCACTCGAACAGCCGGTCCTTCATACCCTCTCGATCAACTGACATCGCCATGTCGATCGCCTTGGCACCCGCATAGAGCCGGTCAAGATGTGGGTCCAGAAAAGCGATACCGCGTTCGATAAGCCGCAGCCCTTCCCACACCCCGTCGCCGAGGATGAACCCGCTATCAAACACTGATACCTTGGCCTCCGCGCGAGGAAAAAGCTTTCCGTTGATGGAGATCAGAATGTCGGCGTTACGCGGGTCCTCAACATAGTCATGTACCCCACCGGCTTCATCTTCGATCATAGGCTTCCCCCTCGTGCTCGCTACCCGATAGACTTTTGGAATGAACTCGTTTCGTCCCCTTACACTGGGCAATTGTGAAAGGCACGCGCCACAAAAAAGACATGGCAACAGGTTTCGCACTAATGCAATCGGGGCGCAGGGGGTGAAACCCCGAATGGATGGGCGTGAGGAGACGATAACGATGCAGCGCGCGAAAGCGAGAGTTTCAGTCGGTTTGCACATAAGTCGTTTGTGGCTGATTGGTCTGGCACTGGGAATTTGGGTCTCCGCACTCGGCCCAAGTTCCGCTCAAACGGGCTTGCCCAAGCCGCTCAGCATTGATGAGATGATGCAAAAGCCCGTATTCAGAATGGCGAGGCTGTCGCCATCGGGTCGGTATTTTGTCGCTATCGTTGAACGCGACCTGAAAGAGCACATCATGTTTTTCGACGTGGCGGGCGATGGCCAGCCGATTGCCTCGGTCGGGATGGGAGACTCAATCGTCAACTGGGTGAACTGGGTCAATGAGGACCGGGTGCTTTTGTCGTTCGCCTCTTATCGCGATAAGTTTGGCAATATGGTCAACTATGATGACCTCGACGAAGTGCGCGCTGCACGAACCAATCGTCTGCTGTTGGTCAATCGGGATGGGAGCAACCCGCATCGCCTATTTTCCGGTGACCGGCAGATGGAACGATATCGCAGCACGTGGGGGATCGCTGATCGGCTCCACAACGATCCCGACCATATCCTGATCCCTGCGTTAAACCAGGGCGACGTCGACCTGTTCAAAGTGAATGTCAACACGGGTGCCTATGAGGTTCTGATGGAAGGCAGCTATGATACGGTTGATTGGAAAACCGATGGGAATGGCCGTGTCATTTTCCGCTATGACAATGCCGATACGGGGTCCGGGTATGATGTCTACGCCCGCGACGATCAACCAGACGGCAAGATCAAGTGGCGGCGGATCAAAAAAATCCGGTTCAAATCAGAGCGGAACAATGAGGCGGATGACTTCGCACTGATCGCCGCTGGTCCCACCTCTTCAACCTATTATGTTTCGGCCCGGCCAGAAGGCGCCGATACTGCGGCCATCTATCTTTATGACTTTAACACCGATGAGTATGTCGAGACACTATTCCGCCATGACAAAATTGACATTACTTCGGTCATCTATGAACCGACATCTCGTGAATATCTGGGCACTTTTTTCGTTGAAGACAAGCTCGA